>JALRDG010000013.1 GCA_023257055.1 Candidatus Saccharimonadia bacterium
GAGCAGCTTGCGCGGCAATTTTACTATCCCGTCTTAGCGTGCCGTCATCCCCTGGAGTAATGAGAGGAGTATGTCGTAGCCATAGTGGGCTTAGCGCAGTGAGAAGTAGATACACGCCGCCAAGCAGTAGTAGCGCGCACAGTATGTGAAAATAGTCCTTAGGCAATGATTTTCGCTGCGGCTTCATAAGCATATATGTAGAGTATACGCTGCAAAGGTGAAGAGTAGAACTTCTAAAAAGAAAAGTGGGGTAGCTGCATATATTACAGCTACCCCTTTGTCGATGAAAATTGGTACACTCACACTTTGGCCATGATCAGGTCGGCAATCACACCCCACCAGTGGAACAGCCAATCGAAATATTCTCCGATGTAGGCGAACTGGGGGATGGCGTTCCAGAGGAACCCGAGGAAAATGAGCACGACGATGGCGAGAAACGTTACGCCGACTCCGTACCACTTCGCCCGACCGAACGCGACGGCCAGGGACGATGCCAGGAATGCCGTCAGGCTGATACTCAGCGAACCGTCACTCATCAGGTAGCTGGTTGCGAACACAGCAATGCCGATCAAGATTGCGCCCAAGACGCTCATGACCTTGTTCTTGGTCCACAAGATGGCTCCGCCGAGAATCAGCGTGATAACGATGAATGCGATAGACTGATAGGTATTGTCCAATCTAATCACTCCCTTAACTGTAAACGAGCACATTTTCTGACACCACTAGTTAATCAGGAGTCGACTGTTTGCGCAAGCGGAGTTTACTTCGCGACGGAAACCGGTCGGCAATAGTATCGTAAAGCGTAAAATTGTTATACGCGCAACAGCTTGGTGGCGTATAATAGAAGTAGTACTCGTGATGGGCGAGATAAGTGGTGGATATATATTGTTATTGAACAATAAAAATATGTACCCGTTACTTATTCGCCGTAACAATATAAGCGAGTGCGAAAAGGAGGACATTGATGTCTACTATTAACCCAACAGGAAAAGAAATTTTCTCTGTTACAACTGATTTTTGCGGTAAGCCGCTAACACTGGAAGTGAACCGTGTCGGTTTCCGAACGACCGCTAGTGTGCTTGTAAAATATGGTGATACCGTTGTACTTGGTACAGCTATGGTTGGCTCACGCCCAGTGCAACTGGACTACTTCCCACTATCAATCGACTACGAAGAGAAGTTTTATGCAGCCGGTAAAATTTCTGGTAGCCGCTTTATTAAGCGCGAAGGTCGCCCATCAGACGAAGCGATTCTGATTGGCCGCTTGATTGACCGGCCAATTCGACCACTCTTTCCAAAGGGCTATCGCCAAGAAGTACAGGTGGTTGCTAGTGTCCTCTCGATGGACCCGAATTTCCGCCCAGATATGGTTGCGATGATCGCCGCTTCTAGCGCACTGATGCTCACCGGTACGCCGTTTGACGGCCCAGTTGGTGGTGTTCGCGTAGGGCGCGTGAACGGAGAATTCAAAGCCTTCCTTACGCCGGAAGAGCGCGACGAAAGCGATCTTGACCTTGTGGTTGCCGGTATTGCATCCGGAATCACTATGGTAGAAGCTGGTGCGAACGAAGTCAGCGAAGAGGTTATCGCCGAGGCGTTGGCTTGGGCACACGAAGCTTACCAGCCGGCTATCGCTCTACAGAAAGAACTGGCGGAAAAAGTTGCTCCAACTGCGCAGGAATACGAATTAGTTCTGCCAAATGAAGACATCCAGGCAGTCGTGGACGATTGGATGGAAGGGAAGCTAGGCGACGCGCTACGAAAGCCATACCCAGAGCGCAACGAAATGGTCAATCAACTTCGCTGGCAATTCCATGAAGACATGCTGTCTGATCTTGGTGGCGAGGTATACGCGAAAGATATCCGCGATGAATACGACGAGGCCTTTACGTCGGCTCTTCATAAAGATGTCCGTCGCGGTATCGTCGAAGACGGTACGCGTCCGGATGGCCGTGCACTGGATGAAATCCGTCCGCTGAGTAGCGAAATTGGCTTGTTGCCACGTACGCACGGCTCGAGTGTCTTTACCCGTGGCGTAACGCAGGCGTTAAACATCGTTACGCTAGCGCCACTGAGCTATGCGCAAATGATTGATACGATGGAAGTTAACGACGGTGAACGTCGCTACATGCACCACTACAATGCGCCAGGGTATACAGTTGGCGAAGTGCGCCGTCTTGGCTCGCCTGGTCGCCGCGAAATTGGCCACGGCTACCTAGCCGAACGCGCCTTGATTCCTGTATTGCCGTCAGAAGAAGACTTCCCGTACGCTATTCGTAG
>JALRDG010000065.1 GCA_023257055.1 Candidatus Saccharimonadia bacterium
TGCGGCCGTGCGCTTCGTAGGTGAGATGCAGTATACTAGAAGATAATGAGTAAAAAAGCAAAAATTTTATGGATCGATCTGGAGATGACTGGGCTTGATCCGATTGAAGATCGTATTCTTGAAGTAGCGGCAATTGCTACCGACTGGGATTTCAAGGAAATGGCGACGTACGAAGCCGTAAAAAAGGTTGGCCCAAACCTTATGAAAAGCCGGATGGTGGGGGAGTTCTGGGATAAATTCTCTGACGTACGAACGGCATTGATGGAACAAAACACGGATGGCAAGAATGGTCGGGCTGTCGAAAACGAGTTGCTGGCATTTATCGACGAGCATTTTGATGCCGATACGCCAGTGCTTCTTGGTGGTAACTCGATTCATCAGGATCGTAAGTTCATCGAAAACGAATGGCCTCGCCTTAACGCGCGGTTGCATTACCGGATGCTAGATGTCAGTGCCTGGAAGGTTGTTTTTGACGGCAAGTATAAGAAACGCTTTGCTAAGCCAGAAGCACACCGAGCTCTTGAGGATATTCGTGGCAGCATTATGGAATTAAAGTATTACATTGGAAAGGTACGTGTATGACCCACAAGCAACTTGAAGACTATCTGTTTGGTCTTGAAAATGTTTGGCTCGATTATCCCTTTGGCGAAAAAACAGCCGTCTATAAGTATGGCGACAAACCTGACGGTAAGATAGTGGCAATTATCGCCGAAGAAAGTAATCCGCTGCGTGTCAGTCTGAAATGCGACCCACAGTTAGCGGTTAATCTGCGTGAGAAATACGAAACCGTGTTACCGGGGTATCATCTAAATAAAAAGCACTGGAACACTGTCATTTGCACGGGTCAGTTGTCTGACGATGAAATTATTGACCTGGCTCGTCATAGTTACGAGATGGTTAAAGCTGGTAATTAATCTTGATTGAACGCTTCGAGCGATTCTTTGATTGGCTCGAGGTCATTATACGTTTTCGATAGAAATTCTTTGTATTTCGCGTTTGACGATTCATTGTACAGGTCTTGGAGGAGCAGAAGCGTGACATCTAACTGGTAGGTCATTTCGCGAGGGTAGGTACGTGATATGACAGCATTGAGGTCGGCATCACTGAATGTTTTCGTGAGTTCGGCGCCTTCCGGATTCTCTTTGGCTTGCTTTTGAACGACTTTAGCGACATCTTCGCCGAGGAAGGTATTCATGTCGCGTGAGGCGTTTGTCAGGGCAAGGGTCAAGTTGCTATTGATTGAACGCAGATCGCCACTAGAAAGGTTTTCGTGTGTGTCGCGTGACACCATTTCGAGCGTCTCAAGGCGAATTGCCAGGTCGGCAGACGTCGGCTCTTCTTTGGAGCCAAGAATGCCCATGACGATGATAATAAAAGAGGCAATCAGCAAGACCAATCCGATAATAATGATCAGTTTCATGTTCTTTGGTACGCCAGTATTTTGCTGTGGCGTAGCGATTTGGTTGAGATAGTCTACCGAATACTGCGGTGGTTGCTGATCAGGATACATATGCCACTATTTAAGCATATGCGCTAACAGAGGTAAAGAGTGATACAATAAAACTATGCAGGATGCCAAAGAAGAAGTACGCTCACGCCTTAATATCGAGGACGTTATTGGGGAATATGTACAGCTTAAACGTGCTGGGCGCAACTTCAAAGGACTTAGTCCATTTACCAGCGAACGTTCGCCAAGTTTCGTGGTGAGTCCGGACAAGCAAATTTGGCATGACTTCAGCTCCGGTCGCGGCGGCGACGTCTTTAGTTTCGTGATGGAAGCCGAAGGTATGCAGTTTCGCGAAGCCTTGGAGCATTTGGCGCGAAAGGCAAACGTTGATTTGTCGCAGTATGAAAGTGGAGCGGACAAGAAATTTGCGCAAAAAAAGCGACGATTACTCGAAGCGCACATGCTGGCCGCACGCTATTATCAACAATCACTACTCTCTAACCAACACGCACTGGAATATGTCTTTAAGAAACGTGGTCTTAATAGGGAGATTGTCCAGAATTTTCAAATTGGCTACGCACCAGAACACGGTACGGCGCTGGTGCAGTTCCTCAGCAAGAAAGGTTTTTCGCGTAACGAGCTCGATGAAGCCGGACTCCTAAATCGATTTGGCAGCGACCTATTCCGTGGGCGCATGATGGTGCCACTGATGGACCCGAGCGGGCAGGTGATTGGCTTTACAGCGCGTATCTTGAAGGACGATCCGAAGGCGCCAAAATACCTTAATACGCCGCAGACATTACTGTATGACAAAAGTCGCCATGTGTTCGGACTTAGCCAAGCAAAGGAGGCGATTCGTAAGAGCAATTATGCTGTCGTCGTCGAGGGGAATATGGACGTTATTAGTAGCCACCAGGCTGGCGTCACTGGCGTGGTTGCAACGGCTGGCACGGCGCTGACGGAACAGCATTTGAAAGCCCTGGCGCGCTTGACGAGTAATGTGCGGCTATCGTTCGATGGCGACAAGGCGGGTATTGCCGCTAGCGAGCGAGCTATTCCAATTGCACAGGCTGTTGGCGTTGATTTGACGATGATTAGCCTCACGGACGACGCCAAGGATCCTGATGAGCTTATTCAACTGGGCGCAGAGAAATGGCAGGCTGCCATCGACGCGCATCAACCGGTAATTGACTGGATTTTTGCACAGTACCGACAGCAGTATGATGTCGCGACGCCGACTGGCAAAAAAGCTTTTACGGAGGCAAGCTTGCGTATCATTGGCTTACTGAAGGATGCGACGCAGTACGACCACTATTTGCAACAAATCAAATCCATTACGGGTGGCTACGTCAATTCGCTTGAAAGCTCACTTATGAAGAGACTGAGTGAGACGGAAAAAGACTACGATATAAAACCGACAAGAAAAGTACGGAATCCGCGAATTGAAGCGAAAAATGAATTTGATGTACAAGATCACCTAGTGGGGGCATTGCTAATTGACGCCACGACTCGTATCTTATTGAATGATTATGCCGTTGAGATATTCGAAGGGGAGGCACGCCGAGCGACGGTTAGTTATCTCAAGAAGCATCCGGACGCAACATTCGAAGAGGTGCCTGAGGAATTGCAAAATTATGAATCCTATGTAAAAATAGTACTATTACGAGCCGAGAATAGATACGCTGCATGGAGCCCGCAAGACAGGTCCCTAGAAGTAGCAAAATTGCTCCGCCAGATTGCAACCAAACATACCGAAATGAAAAACAAACTTTTAACTGAGCTACGCGAAGCGGAGACAATCGGCGACAGTGATGCAGCTGCCAAACTGCTTTTAGCGCTCAATAACCTCATAAAGGAGAAACGGTAGTGTCAGACGATACAGTAAAGCCAGAAACTATTTTGGAAGACGGCGTGATTGACGCCAGTGGTGGTCCGGTAAGCGACCTTGAAGAGCCGGATATTTCCGAGCTGATCGACGAAGAAGAAGACGACGTCGATACGATTAACAGTAATCAGATTTTTGATGATGTTTCAGATGACAGCGTTCGTCTGTACCTCCGTGAAATTGGTAAAATTCCACTGCTGAACGCCGAAGAAGAATTGGCGTTAGCTCAGAAGGTCAAAGACGGCGATAAAAGGGCAAAAGATAAGATGGCAGAAGCAAATATGCGTTTGGTCGTTTCGATTGCTAAGCGCTATTCGGGGCGCGGTCTTGATTTTCTTGATCTTATTCAAGAGGGTAATACCGGGCTGCTACGCGCCGTTGAAAAGTTCGACCCAGATAAAGGCTTTAAGTTTTCGACGTACGCTACATGGTGGATTCGACAGGCGATTACTCGTGCGATTGCCGATCAGGCCCGTACGATTCGTATTCCTGTGCACATGGTGGAAACTATCAACAAGCTCCTTCGTACGCAGCGCCGCATGACGCAGGAACTTAACCGTGAGCCAACCATCGAAGAACTTGCCAAAGAACTCGAGATGGAACCGGACAAGGTAGAATACGTCATCAAGATCAAGCAAGACATTACGTCGCTTGACGCTGGTGTTGGCCGTGATGGTGACGATGATGGTGAAAGTATCCTGCAGGATTTCATCGAAGATGAAGACTCAGCTACGCCAGAAGAAGCAGCAACCTCGCAGTTACTAAAAGAACAAGTGCAGAATGTTCTCTCGTCACTCTCTGATCGCGAGCAGAAAATTATTAAGATGCGGTTTGGCCTAGAGAATGGCAAGAGCCATACCCTCGAAGAAGTGGGGCAGGAATTTGCCGTTACTCGTGAGCGTATTCGCCAAATTGAAGCTAAGGCACTTGCGAAACTTCGCAAACACAAAGACGCTAAAAAACTGCACGAATATCTGCAGCAATAAGCGTAAGCGGATAAAAGTGGCGTATACTTACACTATGAATCCGCAATTTGTCGGCCGCCGATTGGTCATCGCCCATAACCCGCATAGTTCGCGGGCAGGGCGAGTCCAGGCGGCCGTTTTTGATAGGCTTGATAAAGCAGGCTATCGTTACACCCGGCTGGAGATTCAGCGAGGCAGTTTACAAGAGAACGTTGCCTATTTAGTGCCACTCATACAACCAGGCGACGTAATTCTCTCTGCAGCAGGTGACGGCTCGGCGCATGCGCTGGCACATGCTGTATTAGAGGCAAACCAGGTGGATATATCGCTCGGCTTCTTGGGCTTTGGTAACTTTAACGACTTGGCACATACGTTCGGCACGCGAGCGAGCTTGCGCGATCCGCTAGAACTGCTAAAAGATGCGAAAGAAGTGCAGCTTCGGCCACTGGATGTCATTGCAAATGGTCGCTTGCAGCGAAAGGCGTTTCTGTATGCAACGTTCGGTTGGACGGCACAGGCGGCGTCTCGCTACGACAACCCAGGCATTCGACACCGACTGCAATCGGGCGAAGTGGGGATTATTCGTAACATGTGGCGAATGACGGGTTATTATTTCCGTTCACGGGCTAGTAGTTTACTGCCAACTTCCTTTGATGAATCTGCCGAGCGGCAGCCATTAATAACCGATCTTTTATGTGTAAATGGTCCGTCGGTAGCGCGCCTGTTTCGAAGTGGCAAAAAATGGTATAGTGCTTCAGAATTTCTTTTGGTTCGCCTGGATGTGCGTCGGTTGCTGCCGAATACGTTTTTCTTGCTGTTAAGTCTTTGCGGGCGAATGCCAGGCGTGAAAACGACCGTTATGAAGCGCACGTTTGAGGAGCCGGCTCACATTCCGATGCAGTGCGATGGTGAAGTCGTGGAACTTATAGCTGTGGAGTCACTTGAAGTGCGAAAATCTTCTCGCTCGCTTACCGTCTTGTCGATGAAATAAGTTAGAAGTCAACTTCGGCTGTAACGTCGTCGATCTGTTTATGGAGGTAGTCGAGATCGTGCGTGTTATGAAGGAAATAATCGGCAATCGCAATCGGACCGCCTTTTTCAAGGTTTTCAATTTCCGCCCAGTCGCGTTCGTTTGCTTCGGCATCAGTCAGTGGGCGAACGGGACGCTTGCTTAAACGGTGGTGACGAAGGTGTTTTGGCGCAACAACGGCAACGACGTGGAGGTTGCGGCCGTAAGCTCGTTTCATGATTTTATATTCGGTCCAGGTGTAGAGGCCGTCGGCGACAATTCGTTTTTGACCGGCTTCGATGAGATCATTGATTTGTGTGATAATACGGTTTACGACAAAATCCTTGCCTTCACGCGCGCGCAGATTTTCGCGAAATACGCGTTCGTTTTCAGCTGTATGTTCAAGGCCGGCTTCATCCATGGCCTTCAGAACGACGCCACCGAAGTATACTTTCGGGTATTTCTTGTCCGTCAGGTAGTCGACGGCCGAACTTTTACCGGCGCCGGAGAGACCGACGAACGCGAGGATTTTTGTGTTTTCAGGAAAATCAGTCATATATCTAGTATATCAAACTAGCGCGGGCGATTGCGGTTCGATCGCCACAAATCGTAAAAGTAGAACAGGCCGCCAAGGAGTGTTCCACCGAAGATACTATAGAGAACGTTGTACTGCAGCGACATGTCGGAACGAAATAGTGGACTAAGGATTAACAGGATAACCGTCATTAACAGAATTTGTCCCAAAAGGTGCTTGATAGAGGCTTGTTTCATACGGTTAGTATAGATAAGGCGAGCCGAACATTCAACACGGGAGTACGGTATACTAGAAGAATGACAGAGAAAAAACGCCTGGCCGTCATTGACGGAAAATCCATTTTCTATCGGGGATATTACGCCATGCCGAACCTGGCGACAAAGGATGGCACGCCAACTGGCGGAGTATTTGGTTTCGCTTCGCTTGCTATCGAGCTGATTAAGAAGCTTGAGCCGGACTACGTCGCGGTTGCGTGGGATAAAAAGGGAACGAACATTCGCCGGCGCCGCGAAATATACCCCGAATACAAAGCTGGGCGCAAAGCCGCGCCGGATGACTTCTATGCGCAGATTCCAATGCTGCTCGAGCTATTAGAAGCATTTGGCTGGCCACTCTATGAAGCGGACGATTATGAAGCTGATGACCTCCTGGGTGCATTTGCCGAGCAGGCTAACGAAAAGGGAATCGAAACCTGTCTTTTAACGAGTGATCTTGACGCCTTGCAGCTTATTGGCCCGGCGACAAAAGTCTACGCGCTAAAGAATGGCCTTAGTAATATCGAAGAATTTGACGTTGCGCATTTCGAAGAAAAATATGGCATTTCAGTGCATCAGTTCCTTGACTTGAAATCACTGAAGGGTGACAGTAGCGACAATTTGCCGGGCGTGCCGGGAATTGGCGAAAAAACTGGCATACAACTCCTGCAGGAGTACGGTACGCTTGATAATATTTACGCACACCTTGCCGATATTAAGCCAACAGTGGCGAAAAAACTGGTAGCTGGCAAGGAATCCGCCTACATGTGTAAGGAAGTCGGACGCATTTGGACAGACGCACCTGTTGCGCTGGACTGGTCGGAAGCAGATGTGAATGATTGTGATTTTGCCAAAGTTGCTGATATCTTAAAGCGTCTCGAATTCACTTCGCTCGTGCGACGATTGCCAAAAACAATGCAAGCACCGACGACGAATGCGAACCAAGCGACACTGTTCGCGACGGCCACTCCGACGATGCGGCCACTCACTGAGGCACCATGGCGTGATAATATTGCGAGCGATACGGTATTTCTTGAGGTGACGGCTGAAGAGGTATGGTGCAGCGGCGATAGCTCGACCTTTCAGCGTACGAAACTCTCGTCGATTACCAATGACTTTTTGCAGCACCTTGCAAACAAGACGGTCGTGTCCTATGACGTCAAGCAGCTCTATCACGTACTAGCTGAAGCCGGCTTATTCGTGCATTTCGAATCCATCCATGACGTTCGTCAAGCGGCGTTTCTTATTGACCCACTGGCGCGTGACCGCAGTTTAACTGGACTTTTGGGCGAGGAAATAGATATGCATGACCCTTCGTATGTGATGGCGGCGCTTGCGACCATCTATCCGCAGCAGCGCGAGGCTCTCGCGGCAGAGAGTCGTATTCAAGGTGTTGCTACGAAGCTTGATTTTCCTCTGACGTACAACTTATTTCGGATGGAGTACCGCGGCATTAAAGTCGATGCTGAGCAGTTGGCGAAAATGAGCGAAGAGCTCACGCGCGAGCACGGCGAGCTCGAGCAGCAAATGTTCGATATGGTCGGCTATGAATTTAATATTGGTTCGCCAGCACAACTTTCAGAAGTCCTATTTACTAAGCTGCAGCTGCCGACCGCTGGTATCAAAAAAGGTAAAACTGCATATAGCACCGGCCAAAAGGAGCTCGACAAATTACGCGGAACACATCCAATTATCGAGTTGATCGAGCGTACCCGCGAGCTTGCCAAACTAAAAAATACCTATGTCGACACATTGCCGAAACTCGCCGACGAAACCGGCCGCATCCATACGACCTTTAATCAAGACGTGGCTAGCACGGGCCGTCTTTCAAGTACCAACCCAAACTTGCAAAATATTCCGATTCGCACGGAGCTTGGTCGCCGTATCCGTACAGCCTTCGTACCGGAAGACGGGAACGTCTTTGTCAGTGCCGACTATTCACAATTTGAACTGCGCTTAGCTGCCGTGCTGGCAAATGATACGCAGCTGGTCGAAGATTTTAACGGCAACCTTGATATCCATACCAAGACTGCCAGTGACGCCTACGGTATTCCAATGGAAGAAGTGACAAAAGATCAGCGGCGGGCCGCTAAAGTGATTAACTTTGGCGTGCTCTATGGCATGAGTCCACACGGCTTGTCGGCGGCGACCGGCATGAGCTTTGGTGAGGCAAAGCATTTTATCGACCAGTACTTTACGCTTCGAGCGCCAATTCGTACGTATATTGACGAAACGCTCCGCAAGGCTAAGCAAGAAGGCTATGTCGAAACATATTTTGGCCGGCGCCGCCCAACGCCAGATATTAACAGCAGTAACTTCATGGTCCGAAGTGGGGCAGAGCGGGCTGCTGCCAATATGCCAATTCAAGGAACCGAAGCGGATTTGATGAAAATGGCAATGTTGCGTGTCGATGAAAAGCTGGGCGATCTTGGCGAGCAGATTCTGCAAATCCATGACAGTATCATGGTGGAATGTCCAGCTAAGAATGCCGACGCAGTTGCTGAGCTACTAAAAACGACCATGGAGACAATTTACCCGGAACTCGGTGTGCATCTGCAAGTTGATGTTTCGGTTGGTACGAACTGGGGAGGGCTATAGGAGGCAGTATGGACGAACAATTACAAAAGCAACTTATTCGACAATTAAAAATATTGAACTTCTGGATTACGACACTGGGCGTATTATTGCTTGGTGGGCTTATCGCAGTCGCGTTTCTGCTTTTTCAGATTATCTCGGCAGTACAGTCGACTGCTGATCGCATTCAGAACCTGCAGGATGAAACCAGTAAGCGACTGGACGTGCAGCAGCAACTTTGTCAGGGTAATTCTAACCTGTCTGGTTTTTTGCGTGGTCAAGACCTCTGCCAGTAGTAGGTTATTGACAATATAGCCCAAAAGTGATAGAATTCAATCATGAATCGCGGTAATTTCTCTCGAGCTATCCCAGTTATCCTTATTGTCATCATTGTAATTATCGCAATCGCGGCAATCGTATCGCTGGCACGTTCTATTTTTGGTGGCGACACCGCAAGCGGACCGACTGAAGTTGATCGCGGACGCACAGCACTCGTTGCCGTTGATGTTACCAGGGCAGTGCGCCTGACAGAGCGAGGGCCAATTGTCGCTGATGAGAACTTCCGCTCCTACCAAATTACTGTCACGCCAACTTCCCGTACGATGACCACGTACGAAGGTTATCTTGAAAATGTCATTGAAACGAAAACTTACCCGAATAACACACCAGCCTATGAAGAATTTGTTCATGCATTAAATCGCGCCGGCATGATGAACGGCAAGGTGCTACCCGATGACAGTGATGACACCCGTGGAGTCTGTGCGAGCGATCACGTGTATGAGTACGAGGTACTTCAGGCCGAGCGCACTGTTAAGCGTCTCTGGACATCGGACTGTAAAAATGCCAAAGGTTCGCTCAATAGCGACCAGGATTATCTAAACGATCTATTCCAGGCACAGATTCCAGAAAGTCGTGAACTAATTCGCCAGCTCGATCGTTAATACATTACCGTAAAACAAGTGCGCTATACTAGTAAGTATGATTTCCGCACTTGTTTTTGATTGTTTCGGTGTCCTGTATCAGGGGAGTCGCCAGTATTTATTTGATATTACCCCTGAGGCGAGCCATACTGCTTTACAGGATTTGAACCATGCTTCTGATCACGGGTTTATTGACTATGGTGATTATATGGCGCAGGCGAGTGAGTTGACGGGGCGACCCGTAACTGAACTTGAAGAGATTTTTACCCGTGAACATCGTCGTAACGATGAACTCATTGCCTATATTCGTACGAAAAAATCAGAGTATAAGATTGGACTACTAAGTAATGTCGGACCGCAGGTAATGGAACGCTTGTTTCCATTAGAAGAGCAGGCGGAGCTGTTTGATGCCGTGGTATTATCTTGTGATGTGACGAGCGTGAAGCCACATCCAGAGATGTATGAAACGATTCTGGAGCGTCTGAATGTACCTGCCGGCGAAGCAGTGATGATTGATGATAGTAGGGAGAACATTGTTGGCGCGGAGGCAGTGGGTATGAAAGGTATTGTATTTATATCTACGGATGAGACTGTCCGTAATCTGGAAACAGTCGGGATCTGATACGAGGCAAACTATTGCACTTGCAATCATGTTGACATAGAGCTTGTGGTTTGGGAGAATGAAAGCACAAGCAAAACTATATAAACAAGGAAAAAACAGTGAAGATTCTGAAGAAGCAATCTGCCGTAATGGCGGTAGCAGGTGTAGCGCTCGTCGGAGGTGTACTTTCACCAGTGGTCGCCTCTGCTGCTGACTCCAGCTCGACTGTCGTCGAAGCAACAGTCGCCTCGGTGATTAGTGTTAGTTCGTCGGCAACTGTAGCTATTTCAGTAACGCCAACGTCAGGCGGGGCTGAAGCAGTTGGAACAGACACGGTGACCGTCAGTTCGAATGACGCTGATGGGTATACATTAACTCTTGCAAATAGTGACGGCACATCTACAATGGCTGGATTCAAGGATGATGGCGTAACTAGCAATGGAGAAACCCTCGCCGCTACCGGCGGTACATTTGCATCTCCAGCAGCTCTTACGACCAATGCGTGGGGATTCCGAGTAGATGATCTTGGCACCTTCGGTGCGAATGGTGCTACAACTTACGCACCAGTTATTAGCGGCGGTAACACAATTCGTGACACTTCGGCTACGGCAAACAGCCAGACGACTACTGTAAAGTATGGTGTAAAGGTTGACCTATCGAAGCCAAACGGTATTTACCGAGATACTGTTACTTACACAGCAACGGCTAAATAATAAACGTTGCAAATGTAACACTAAAACGGGCCTATAACGGGCTCGTTTTTTGCTTGTGCTTTGTAGTAGAATAGGGGGAAAGAAGCGACACATAAAAATATACGTAAATTATTAGGAGACCGCTGTGCGTAATACATCATCAATCATCAAAGGTGCATTGCTGCTGGTGGTCATGGCTATGGGTAGCGCCACTTTCACTGCGGAAGCGAACGCCCAGCAAGGGGAAGCGGTAGAGCGAATCACGCTTTCGCCATCCTCTCGTACATTGAAGGCTAATGCTGGTGACGTGATTGACGGCACGATGAAGGTCGCCAATACAGGCACTATTGCGTTTGATTTCACTCTTTACGCCCGACCGTACAGTGTAAGTAGCGAGCAGTACGATCCAAATTTCACTGATCCAACGCCAAACGCCGATGTCTATAAATGGGTGCAATTTGAGCAGACAAAGTATCATGTTGAGCCAGGTGAAACGATAGAGGCGGGGTACACGCTACGCGTGCCGGCAAATGCCGCCCCTGGTGGCCATTACGGTGTACTGTTTGCTGAAACCGAAGGCCGGGGGACGAACACTACGGGAATTGATCGTCAAAAGCGAGTTGGTAAGGTGATTTATGCGACAGTGAACGGCGAACATGAGACGAAAGGGTTGTTAAGAGAGTTTATCCTCCCGTTTTGGCAAACAAAAGCGCCCGTTGTCAGTTCCGCTCGAATCGTTAACGCGGGGAACGTGGACTTTCGGGCTAAAGTGGCTACGACAGCAACGGATGTTTTCGGTCGGACTAAGTTTCGTTATATCGGCGATCCAATAGTATTGCCCGATACGACCCGTCTTGTTGAAATGAAATGGGAGAATGCACCAAGCTTTGGTATCTTTAAGGTACGGCAAACTGCTGCATTTCTTAATCAAAAGCACAGTAATGAAGGCTATGTATTGATTGCGCCGGTTTGGTTCCCAATTATTATTGTTCTCCTTATAGCGTTCGGAGGGGTGTATGTGCTACGTCAGTGGCGCAAAAACCGCCGCTAGGTATCTGTTAGCAGGTGTCGTCGGCATGACGATTCTTGTCGCTACTCCTGCGTCGGCACTGGAAGCGAGTGGTACTGGTCAGGTGAAGGTAATGGTCTGCCCGCCGGCTGGTTCGTCGCAGCTGGTCGTGACGTTGCCGGAGAGTGATTCGAAGACGAACGAGCCAGAAGTGACTATAGAGGGTGAGGTGAGTTATATCTCTCAAATAGATTTCTTTATCGATGGAGCTTATAACAATACCGTGGCATTGGGATATGCAACGACTGCATTTCGGTCGGCCGTTACGATACC
>JALRDG010000131.1 GCA_023257055.1 Candidatus Saccharimonadia bacterium
ACCAAACAGATAGTCTTCAAGTTGCTTGTGGGTCATACACGTACCTTTCCAATGTAATACTTTAATTCCATAATGCTGCCACGAATATCCTCAAGAGCCCGGTGTGCCTCTGGCTTGGCAAAGCGTTTCTTATACTTGCCATCAAACACAACTTTCCACGCACTGACATCTAGCATTCGATAATGCAGCCGCGCGTTAAGGCGTGGCCATTCGTTTTCGATAAACTTACGATCCTGATGAATCGAATTGCCGCCAAGAAGTACCGGCGTATCAGCATCAAAATGTTCGTCGATAAATGCCAACAACTCGTTCTCGACAGCCCGGCCGTTCTTGCCATCCGTATTTTGCTCCATCAGCGCCGTTCGTACGTCGGAGAATTTATCCCAAAACTCCCCCACCATCCGGCTTTTCATAAGGTTTGGACCAACCTTTTTTACGGCTTCGTACGTCGCCATTTCCTTAAAATCCCAGTCGGTAGCAATCGCGGCCACTTCAAGAATGCGATCTTCAATTGGATCGAGACCAGTCATCTCCAGATCGATCCATAAAATTTTTGCTTTTTTACTCATTATCTTCTAGTATACTGCATCTCACCTACGAAGCGCACGGCCGCACTATTTAACGACTCGTGATACGCTTGAACTCTCCGAACGGAACATCGCGAAAGCCACGAGAATCCTTAGGTAGTCGCACATAGACCGCACGTCCATCCGGCAAGCGCAAATCATCTTCCGACACATCCTGGTGCGGCAAAAGATCACTGAGCGAAACGACCGGCGGACGCTCGCCTTGGTACTTTACAGAAACCAGTGACCCGTCCTGCAAATTCAAAAATGCCGGTGCATTTTCACGAATTTCCTTGAAACGCTCCGATGCAAGTACGCCCGATAGTGACAATCCGGACTGGCGCATCATTACGCCAAGAAGATTATCGAGTTGTGACGGGCTAGTTGCTACCGTTCCAGCTGCTGCCTCAAGATACGAAAGCAAATCTTCCTGCCGTACAACAGGTAATCCCTCTGATGTTAGTTGCTGGAGCTCTTCAAGCTCCTTTTTTATAGCTCGTAGTTCGCGCTGCGCAGGGCCAGGATTCTCAAGTGCTTGCTTGATAATATATTCGCGTAGCTGTGGTGACCACTCGGCCGCTACCTCTTGCATCGAACCGACCTTTTCGCCATACAGGGTTTGTTGCTGACGTTGCATGACCTTACCGTCGCGCTGGACAAAACCAACCGATGTCATATCACACAGGTGCATTGCCGTCCGCCCTAAGCGCTCGCGGTCGCCCGGTGTCACGTTTTCCAAGATATGCTCCATGACAATCGAGCCGTCACTGAAACGCTCAAAGCGACGTGGCGTTGCCGCGACAAGTTCCGGCTCATCGGATAAAATACTACGGTTACTAATTGTTCGTTGTGTCATTTTTTCGTCCGGCCCCATGCGAAGATAGGTCGCCTTTTTGCCAGATTGGCCACTTTTCGCGTAAATGGATTCCACCATGCCGGTATAAATGCAGTCTTTCAAGACTTCAACCTCATCAGGCGTCGGCGGCTGTAGCTTTTCGTGCGGATCAATTCCGGCAATACGGCAAATCTTTCCATAGGTATTCTGGGCGCGGTAGACATTTTTCGGATCAAGATCGTAATCAGCCAGCTGGCGACCATAGGTTTCATCGGACGGATCAAGCTCTAGCGTCGCAATAAACAAATCAAGCTGCGCAATCGTATCGGCGTCAGTTTCCGGCCGTAGCAGCGTCTTCCAGCGTGTCTCGACGTCATGGGCGTAATACGGCAACCCGCCGGCTTCAAGGGAAGCCGTAATCGCCGCCATATAGGCGCCAATTTCTTTCGACATGCCATCCTTCGTTGCTTCGACCATCATGCGGCCATAGCGTGGACTGAGCGAATATTTATTCATTTCACGGCCAAGAGACGTAATCTGATCGTCTTCGTCAATTGCTTGCAGCGAATACAATGTATCCTTCGCGCGCAAGATTGCTCCTTGATCCACTTGATGGTACAGATCTAGCTCGGAAAAATCGATACCATGCGCTGCCGTGCGCAACACGTTTCGTGACAAATCAGTCGAAAAGATTTCAGCTGGTGCATGCGTTTCGCGCTCATCAAGCCCAAGAAACGGCATTTCATTGTTATAGCGAGTCAGCACCCAGGTTCCCGGTACGTCACGACCGGTTCGCCCACCCTTTTGCGTGCAGTCATCACGCGAGCTCGGCCGCAGCATCAGCCCTTCGATATCTTCATCATCAAGCTCGATACGACGTTCCATGCCGCCATCAATCACAACTTCGACACCAGGAATCGTGATACTCGTTTGCGCAACGTTCGTGGCAACAATAATTTTGACACCGTTTACCTGCTGATATACCCTGTCCTGCTCAGCTTTTGACATCTTGGCGTGCAACGGGAGCAGTAGCGCATTGTCGCGCAAATGCGGTGGCAAGCGTCGAGCGATTTCATCAAGCGTATCGCTCACCTCTCGTTTGCCTGGCGCAAAAACAAGCATTGATTTGGCAGTTTCGGCATATTTTACTGCCTCACTTGCAACAGTAGATTCTGGCTCTTCGACAAACTTTACCTCATGCTGGCGACCTTCGATTTCAATGACCGGCGGCGTCGTTTCGGTTACATCAGAAAAGTAATCCACGAGCCCATCGGCATCAATCGTTGCACTCATAATAACTACGCGCATATGTGGTTTTTCGGCGACAAGCCGCTTTACTTGCGCGAGAAGAATCTCGATATTCGTATTCCATTCGTGCACTTCGTCCACGATCAATACTTCGTCTTCAATATCACCACGACGATTAAATTCCTGTGCCAATCGCAAGCCGTCAGTTACTTCAGAAATTCGTGTCATTTCCGTAATCGTATTCTGCTCGGAGGTATGAATGCCAACCAGCGCCTCGGCGTCGTCGCGGCCAAAATGTTCCGCCAATTCATCGGTAATACGTTCCGCTACTCCGTTTGCCGCCATAATACGCGGTTGCGTCATCACCGGCTTCAGGCCAGCCTCAAGCAGGAATTGCGGCACTTGTGTACTCTTGCCACTTCCGGTCGCACCCATGACAATCGTCACCTGGTTTTCAAGGACCGCCTGCTGAATATTAGCTTTTTTCTCGTAAGCCGGAAGATCCTTGTTGCCAAGATCCATCAAAACTTCAGCTTCGTGCTGCTCAGGCTGGACAAGCTGCTCACTCTTATGACGACGTGCCAGATACTCTTCTGTTAGCGCTCGGCGCTGCGCAGCGGCGTCTTGCTGTGTTAGAGGTGGATAGGCGCGTTGACCGTACTGCTCGGAGACGTATCTCGAGCGAGTCATACTTTCTGCGCGATAGGTTCGCTTAAAGTTAATTGACTGTCGCTCAAAATTCGATTGCATATTGCCTTTCGCCACTCTCGGTACGTTATGTAACGTACTATATCATTTTTTTTCGAAATTACTAGTACCTTACGCTGCTTTTAGCGCGATTTCCGCCATCTGCTTGCGTACATGGTATATATCCCTGTCAAGTTCAACGTAATCGCCCACTCGCTCACGTACACAATTCTTCTTGTCTGTCAGATGAATACGGTCCGCCGAGGCATGCAAATCATACACCTCCCCATTCAGCCGTGCCTCACCGTATAGTACCGAAAAGTCGCGCAGTAGCGCAGACGGAGGGTCAATATCCCTATCCCATTCTTCCGCATGCCCCTGGAAAGCCAGCTGATGCCGCGATAGTTCTCGAACATTCTCGAGCGGTGCATAGTCGATACTACCAGTACGTAAATCGCCCACCATCAAAAGATGCGAGTGTTGAGCCGACTGATTGCGCCACATCTGCACCAACGCGCCACTTGCGAGGAAGCCTGATATTTCTGAGTATCGGTAGCGGTCGTCAAAATACTCTTCGCCTCGCTGGTACGCCTTAAACTGCTCGTACAATCGAGGGGATCGACCGCGTGCTAATAGCTCGGCAGCATAATTCGGTTGTTTGTCATTACGTTCCATCTTCTTACTCCTTCGTGAACTTCAAACTCAATGAATTTATACAGTAGCGCTGATCGGTTGGGACATCAAAACCTTCTCCCTCAAAAACGTGGCCCAAATGGCCACCACATGTCGCGCAGGTTACTTCGGTTCGCTCCATACCCAGGCTGCTATCACGGTGAAACTCTACCGCATCTGGCTTGGCGTCAAAAAAACTCGGCCAGCCGCAGTATGCTTCGAATTTCGTAGACGAATCAAACAGTGCCGTTCCACAAGCAGCGCAGTAATAGGTGCCGTCCGCGAACTGCAAGTCATACTCTCCGCTAAACGGTGCCTCGGTGGCTTTTTCGCGCAGCACTTTATACTGCTCGGCAGTTAATTGCTGGCGCCATTCTTCCTCTGACTTATGAACATTCTTCATCAGGATTTTTTCTTGTCGAGTCGGTCAAGTTTCAGGAAATGAATAATTAAATAAATAACCAGCGCTGTCGCGAGCAGTGTAATAAATGACGACACGAACGCGCCCCATTTAAAGTCCGCCTCGCGGCCAAACGCCTCGAACGTCCAGGTAGCTTTTTCTAGATTACTCTGCGATCCAACAATAAACTGCACGACTGGTGCAATAAAACCTTCGACGAGCTTTTTTACCGTATCGCCAGCCGCGGCCCCAATCGCCAAACCAATCGCCAAACCAATGACACCTTGCTGGCGAATAAAGTCCAAAAAGCCATGCGCCTGTCCGCTGGCAAGTTTTTCAACATGCGCCGCAGCAGCTAACCCACCCGTAGGTTTTGCCACCTTCCCCTTCTTGGTGGTTGATGGTGATTGCTTTTCTCTCATCGGCGCTCCTCTTTCTCGTTACTTTCAGTATAGCCGAAAACTTCAAAATGCATATGATATTTTTTACATCTGTTCTGGTGCGTGAATCCCCAGTACACTAAGGCCGCGTTTCAGTGTGTCAGCATACCGTACTACCAGTGCAGCACGGTGCGATTCTTCATTACTGCCAACTACCTTATGCTGCTCATAAAATCGATTGAAAACCTGGCTGGTCTCAAATAAATAATTACAAATATGATGCGGTAAGAGTTCGGCCTGCGCCCGGGCGCTAACATCCCGGTATTCGGTAAGCTTCCGTACTAGACTACGCTCTTCCGCATTAAGAAGCTCCGGCTGAATTTCACCGCGTGCGGCAGTAGCATTTTCCAGGATACGGCGCGCACGAGCGTGGGCATACTGCAAATAAGAACCCGTATTCCCTTGCAAGCTTACGGCCGACTGCGGATCAAATACAACGTCCGATCCAACTTTTACCTTTAAGAATTGATATCGCATTGCACCGGCAACCAATTCATCCTTCGGCTCGCTTCCGCGGGCCGCAACTGCTTCCTGCACCTGCGAAAACAGCGCGTCGATCGTGACGACATCGCCAGTACGGGAGCTCATTTTGCCCGTCGTTAACGTTAACGTGCCAGTAGAAATATTTTGCGTTACGCCGGTCAGTTCCGGCAATGCTAGTTCGGCTGCCTTAATGACATTCTTAAAGTATGGCGCCTGGGCATTATCCGTAACGATGTAACTTTTTTCCGCCTTATAATCATCGTTCTTTAGCTGCATCAAACCGAGGTCGCGCGCCGGGTACAGGCCGCGTCCGCTACTACTAACGAACGCGGCGTCAAATTGTCCGTACTGCTCGCCCGGAAAGACAATCGCCCCATCGCTTTCAATAAAGACATCCCCAACATGCTGCTTGATCGTTGCGACTCCAAGACTATCCGCTTGGCTTTCTAAGTACCGCTTTTCGATTGGTTCGTTACCAAGCCGCGCTATCGTGCGATCAATTTCGGCAAAACTCCATGCCTTACAAATATCGTAGACCTGCTTATAGAGTGGGTCATCCAATGTAAATGATTGCGCCGATAATTGGGCGATTTCCGCCTTAGCAGCTTCGTCTTCTTTGGCAGCGCGAGCACCTTCGGCATACATTCTACTCATAAAGGCGTTACGCTCAGCCTCAGTAATTGCATCGAGTTTCGCCACGTCGCCATTAATATAGCGTAGAATTGCCCACATACTTTTACCGACATGTGCGCCGACATCACCATGGTAGCTCACTCGATGAACCTCTGCCCCGCTAGCATCTAAAATGTTAGCAATCGTATCTGCCAAGATAGAGTTAAACGCATGGCCGACATGCATTGCTTTGAATGGGTTAGGATT
>JALRDG010000132.1 GCA_023257055.1 Candidatus Saccharimonadia bacterium
CGATCAGGTACCAGATGCCGGCTACGTAGCTGACGATGAAATGGTCAAAATAGTTGTCCATTCCAAAGACGACCTTCCACAGAAAGATGCCAATCGCTCCCCAGGCAATAGGGATAGTGAAGAGCAACCCAGGGCTGAGCTTCCATTCTGTGTTCGGCCATACGAGCGTGGCTAGAAACGCAGTAATACTGCCAGAAAATACTGCCACGAAGAACTCGTAAAGTTCCATCTGCTCACCTATTCTGTAATGTGCGACGTATTCGCGTGTAACTTATACTGTAATATGTTTTTGGTATAAAGTAAATAGACCCCGTGTGAGGTCTATTTTGCTTTTTTCTTTGCTGGAGCACGACGTTTCGCTGGTGGGCGCTTTGCTGGCGCGGCGCCGGCGATCATCTCTTTCGCCTGTTCATGCGTGATGGTTTTTGGGTCGGTACCTTTTGGAATCTTGACGTTTTTCTTGCCATCTGTCAGGTATGGACCGTAGCGACCGTTAAGGACGCGCGTACCGTCGCCGAAGTCGGCAATGTTCTTTTCTGCCTCGGTCTTTAATTTCTCGTCGTATAGTTCTAGGGCCTGCTCAAGTGTTATTTCGTGCGGATCGAGCGGCTTGATACTGACGAACAACTTCCCTATTTGGATGTACGGGCCAAAACGCCCAATGTTAGCCTTGATGTCTTGCCCGTCTTTTGTTTGTCCGACGAGACGAGGGAGCTTGAATGCATGCAGTGCTTCCTCGAGTGTAATGCTCTCGATTTTCTTGCCTGCTGGCATGGGGGCAAACTGTGGTTTGTCGTCGCCTTCACCATTGCCGAGTTGAAGCATTGGGCCAAAGCGACCAAAGCGTGACAGGACCGGCTTTCCTGTTTTTGGGTCGGTACCTATTTCACGGGCTTTAGCAACTTCTGTTCGATCAATGCCGCCAGACTCGGTAATCAGCTGATGGAACGGTTTGTAGAATTCCTCTAGCATCTTGTTGCGGTCAAGTTTGTTTGCTGCGATTTTGTCGAAGAATTCTTCGACATTCGCAGTAAAGTCGTAATCTACGATTTGATCGAAATGATCTTGCAAGAAATCTGCAATAAGTTCTCCGCTAGGTGTGGGAACGAGCTTTCCTTTGTCGGAGCCGGTTTTTTCTTGGACGACTTCGCGCTCTATGGCGTTGTCTTTGAGGTCTAGTACGATGACATCGCGCGGCGTACCTTCACCTTCGCCTTTTACGGCGTAGCCACGGTCTTGAACGGTATTGATAATCGTTGCGTAAGTGCTTGGGCGGCCGATACCAAGTTCTTCGAGTTTTTTCACAAGACTACCTTCGGTGAATCGCGCTGGTGGTCGAGCAAATACTTGCTTGGCAGTCGCTTCATTAAGGACTGGAGTGTCGCCGCTTTTGACTGCTGGTAGAATATCAGCTTCTTTTTTGCTGCCGCCATATACTTTTAAGAAACCGTCAAAGATAATAACTTCACCCTTGGCTTCGAACACTTCGCTATTCGTGGAGATAGCGATTTTAATGGTTGTTTTCTCGAGTTTTGCGGGTGCCATCTGGCTTGCGAGCGTGCGGCGGCGAATGAGGTCATACAACTTTTGATCGTAAGCGTTGCCGCTTGCCTTCTCAAGTGCCATGTTAGTCGGACGAATGGCTTCATGAGCCTCCTGGGCGCTTGCGCTTTTCGTCTTAAATGTACGCACTTGAGAATATTGCTCGCCAAACGCCTCTTTGATGTAGTGTGCCGCAGCAGCAATTGCCTGCCCAGACAGATTAACCGAGTCGGTACGCATGTAGGTAATTTTACCGTCTTGATACAGCTTTTGAGCACTGGCCATTGTAGCTTTGCTTCCAAAGCCAAGTTTGGCGTTGGCATCCTGCTGAAGCGTACTGGTAGTAAATGGTGGGCCTGGGTTGCGGGTGCTTGGGCTGGTCGTGATATCGGTAATACTAAACTGCGCACCCTGAAGGCTTTCGAGAAATTCACGAGCCTGCTCTTCGGTATCGAATCGCTTAGGTAATTCTGCCTTGAATGTTTCGCCTTCGTGCTGGAATAGAGCACTTACCTTAAACTGGTAGGAGCTTTCGAATTTGGCGATTTCCCGCTCGCGCTCAACAAGGAGCCGTACGGCTGGGCTTTGCACGCGGCCAGCAGACTTACCGCCGGGGACCTTTTTCCAAACGACAGGACTCAGCTCGAACCCTACGATACGATCGAGGATTTGGCGGGCTTGCTGTGCTTGTACGAGATTCATGTCAACGAAGCGTGGCTGCTTAATAGCTGCTTCAATGGCGGGCTTTGTGATTTCATGAAAAACGATACGCTTCGTCTTTACTGGATCGAGATTCAGAACTTCGCAAAGATGCCAGGCAATAGCCTCCCCTTCGCGGTCTTCGTCGGTTGCGAGCCAAACATCTTCGGCCATTTTTACAGCCTTCTTAAGTTCGGTAATGACTTTCTTCTTGTCGGGGTCGACTTCGTAGGTTGTTTTAAAGCCGTTCTTTACGTCGATAGGTGGTGTACCGTCTTTAGTTTTTTTAGCGATAGAGCGGATATGTCCCACGCTTGAGAGGACGTGAAAATCTTTACCGAGGTATTTCTCGATTGTTTTTGCCTTCGCTGGGCTCTCTACGATTACTAAATTCTTTGCCATATAATTTCTTGTGCTTATATAAATAAAACACAGGTGTTTACTTTACGCAATAAAGCAGTAAATGTAAAGCAGTGCAAGCAAAACATATATAAATAATGAAAAGCCCGCCTCGAAAGCGGTGCCGAGATTAGGTCTCAAGGCGGGCTTTGTAGGCGGGCAGCTATTCGTCGCATTCAAGTTCAAATGCATCACAGAAAGCTACATGAAGATCGCTGAGCGTATCTTCATGCTCTTGAAGAATAGCAAGGCCTGTCGGGTCGTCCCAGTCGTAGCTGACTCGTGAACTGAGCTTTTCGATGGCGTCGCTTGCACTTTTCCATTTACCGGCATTCAGGACGGCAAGCGCTGATTCGTATTCGCTACGTAAGTCATCTTGCCCGTCGAAGTCTTGACCGACGTCGTATTCTTTCGTGACGGCAATCATGTTTTGCAAGCAGCGTGCAAGCTCATCGACAAGTGATTTCTGCGGTCCGGAAAGATCTTCCATTCTCGTGTGCACTATAACACCACCTTTTGTGAGGAATAGATATACGTATAATACTACATACTATTATTGACACAAACGAAAAGCCCGCCTTGAAAGCGGTTTTGAGGTTTCTCTCAAAGTGGGCTTTTCTGGGCGGGCAAGTTAATGACTACTCAACGCCAAACTGTTCTTTGAAGCTTTCGTGCATCTCGGCGAGCATAGTCCCGTGTGCGAAGCGAAGTTGGTCACGGTCGTCGCCGAATTCCCATTCGGGCAATACGATGGATGCGTAGCACACATAGTTGCTAACCTGCTGCCACTCCTTTCGGCTGAGTGCGCGCTGAGCTTCGATAGCGTCAGAAACTGTATCCGGGCAGAGGCGTGCATTGATCATTGTAGTGAGCTGTCTGTTCAGGTTACGAACGAGAGTCGCCTGAGTGTCGGTAGGTACGTCCGCATCGAGTGACATGATAATCTCCCTCTCTTCTCTGGTGGGCGGATAGCGAAATTGTAAAACTAGTAGTAGCCGATGTCAATAGATATATGGAAAATTAACAGAGGCGTTAACGCAAAGTCCACTGATTGCCACCAAGAGGTCGAATAGCACCATTCATTTCAAGCATAGTCAAGGCCATCGAAAAATCGGCAGCCGCGATACCTGTCTTCTGTTGGATTTCATCACCATTACGCATACCATCGGCGAGCAGTCGCAGAATAGTGGTTTCGTCAGGCGTATTGCCTAGTGGGAGAAGCGTTTGTTTATCGGGCGTATGTGGTGCGATAACTTGCAAGATATCATCAGCGCACGTAATAGGTGTCGCCCCCTGTTTGAGCAGAGCATTGCAGCCAGCACTGAGCGGGCTAGTGATGTTGCCTGGTACGACAAATACTTCTCTTCCCTGTTCTAGTGCATGTGCGGCAGTATTTAATGTGCCGCTTCTGCTAGCTGCTTCGGTAATGATAATGGCGTCGGCTAAGCCACTGACAATACGGTTTCTTGCCAGGAAATCGTAGCCACGTGGACTTTCATTATCTTGATGCTCGCTAATAATTGCCCCACCCTTTGCAATAATGTCTTTTGCAAGATCGCGATGTGTGGCTGGATATATTTTTGGAAGGCTATTCGCTAGTACCGCAAGCGTTGTGCCGCCGGCTTCAAGCGCTGCCCGGTGTGCGATGCCGTCTACTCCTAAGGCGAGACCGCTAACGACAATGACACCGCGGCTTGCTAGGTCGTATGCCAGGCGGTGTGTCACCTCCTTTCCGTAGGCGGTTGGTCGTCGTGTTCCAACAATGGCGACGGTTGGAACACGCTGTTGAGGCAAGTTTCCTATAAAGTATAAGCTTTTTGGCGTTTTGGCAATATCCCCGAGTATCTGGAGGTAATTTTGTTCTAGGGGTACAACTTTATTGATTTTCATGTAAATTTGTTGCAAAAGGTATTGACGTTCTGTCAAATACGTGCTACTATGATAAGCGATTGATTGATCTGCGAGTTCAATCAAATGCACATTATACCCCCTATTTTAACTTTTAGTTAGGTTGCATGCAATGTGTCTTGTAGTATTCTACCCTCCACTGCAAGATGTCAAAAGCATTGCATGTATACTAACCCCTTTAACCGGCGGACCTCTATTTTTGTGAGGTGGGTCACGCTATGCCCTACGGGTGGGTTAAGGGGCAAAACAGCACCAGGTGATGCCCACCCTTACCTGGTGCTTTTTTGTTGAGAAAATATAGACAATGTGAAACCCCGCCGCTGAATTGCGACGGGGTTATTTGCTCGACAGAGTATTTACCTACGAGCGTCCAGAAGAGCTATGAGATGACGTAGGCCTTCTTTGCTCCACTCTTGGTATTCAACGGGCGTTGCGAAGGTGAATACCAGGAAGCGTTCGATGCGGTAGAGCCGATAGTTTTCATAGACAGACCCTCTGTAAAAGGATTCGTTCGCCGCCTTGATAAGGGCGTATTCGTTACCGAATAGCCAGCCGGTGGCATTTTTCGGACCATATTCAATACTGAAGAATCTCGTCGGAAGCGGCTTTAACGGATGGTCCCCCGAGTCAACTATGGTACGTAGGAGCCCTAGGCAGACTTCAACTTCGTTGATTAGCCTTCTGGTTTCGTCGTCAATGTACGGTCCATCGTACATCTCTGGGTTGTATTCCACTTCGCAACCTCATCTCTTCTGTTGTCGTAAAGCTTCGATTCTGGAGGACTAACAAGTCGGATGACCGATTTGTCGGCTCTCGACAAAATATATCCGTACGATACCATATTTTATCAAAATTGAAAACCCCGCTGCATATAGCAACGGGGTGTGATGTACTCTGCCTACGAGAAGTAGCGGAGTGCGCTTCGTAGTAGGGTGAGGGCATCGTTGATGTCGAATTCTGTGAATTCATAGGGATATGTATCGACGATGGCTCGCCAAACATACAATTCACCCGATTCACTCAGCAGAAAGTACAATGAAATCGCGTTGGCGACACACACCGGACGGTCGTCTGGCAGGCATGGTACGCTAAGGCATGATCCTCCTTGCCATGTCGTCTCGCCTTCTGTCTCAACTTCTTCTACGTCTTGTACGATACGGAGT
>JALRDG010000138.1 GCA_023257055.1 Candidatus Saccharimonadia bacterium
TGCTATTGCGCTCGACGCCCAAGACCTTGGTGATACAGATGGCGACACCCCGGATCATTTGCGCCTTTACGAAGCCTTATTCGGACGCGATTCGCTACGCGTAGCTATCGATCTTATCTCGAGCTATCCGGAGCTGGCGCGCGCGACCGTACTCGAACTGGCTCACCTTCAGGGACTGGAAGATCACACCGAACGAGAAGAAGAACTTGGCCGCATTGTTCATGAATCGCGCGACAGCAGTGATCCGATCGCACAGATCCTCACGAAAGAGCGCGGCTGGCAGTGGCCGTACTACGGCTCCGTGGATGCGACACCAGAATTTATTCGCACACTTACCGCATATTGCCAGAAATCAGAAGAGAACGCAGCGTTCCTATCGCAAACCTATACCGATCGTCACGGCAAGGAGCGGACAATTAGCCATGCACTTGAAATGTCGCTCGCCTGGATTATTCGCCGACTTAACAGCAACGTGGAAGGGCTTCTCGAATACCGCTCTGTTATTCCGTATGGCATTGAAAACCAGGTATGGAAAGATTCCTGGGACGCCTACCATCACGCCGACGGCACAATAGCAAACCATACAAAAGGTATTGCATCAATTGAAGTACAGGTAACGACATATGACGCCTTGATCGACGCCGCTGAGCTATTTGAAGACATTCTTGATCAGCCTGATCGCGCCAAAGATTTACGTAATCTCGCAAAGCATTTACGTGACGCTATCTTTTATTACTTCTGGACAGAGGATAAGGGCGGCTACTTCGTACTTGGTACTGATCGTGACGAAAATGGCCATCTTCGACAGATGAAGATTCGCACCTCTAACATGGGGCATGTGCTAAATTCACGACTCCTAAAGGGTGATCACCCGATCGTCGTGCGCATGCGCGAAGCAATCGTTAAGCAGCTGTTCAGTCCGGAGATGCTCAATGTGAGCGGGATTCGAACACTGGCTAGCGATGAAGTTCGTTTCCGCTCCGGTGCGTATCATAATGGAAGCGTCTGGCTATGGGACACGCATCATATTGCCAAAGGCCTGCGGCGTCTCGGTTACTACGATCTTGCGATGGATCTCGATAAACGCATCCTTAATGTCGCTCGCACCACAAAGATGTATCCCGAGTACGTACGAGGTGATTTCTCTGATACGCCGTCCATTAATATGCACACTATTACTGTGTGGGATGATATCAACAAGCGAGAAAATAAAGTTGAACAGCCGCCACAGGAAGTACAAGCCTGGACCGTTGCCGTTATACTGGCGACCAAGAAGCGACTCGAACGACACGGACTACTCAGTGACGAAGATCGAGATTTTTAAAAGAGACTCGCTAGGGAGTCTCTTTTTAAAACCTGCACTACCTAGGCGGCTTTCGCGCCGCGCTTTCGCTGGTTTGGATCAAGGAATCGCTTACGAAGTCGTAGGCTTTTCGGCGTGACTTCAAGAAGCTCGTCGTCCTCGATAAAGTCGATACATTGTTCTAGGCTAAGGTCGGTAAATGGTGTCAGCTGTACCGTGCCGTCGCTTGATGACGAACGCATATTAGTCAGTTGCTTACCGCGACAGACGTTAATATCTAGATCGCCCTGACGATTATACAAGCCGACGATCATTCCCTGGTAAACAGTGGTTCCGGGGCCAACGTATAGCTCACCACGAGCACCAGCAAGATCAAGTGCATAGGCGGTTGTCGTTCCCGCTTCGGTCGCAAGCAGTGCACCGTTTCGTGTCTTTTGAAGCTTTGGCCCTAGTGGTTGATAGCCATGTGGCAAGCTATTCATAATTACCGTTCCCTTTGTTGCGGTCAACAGCAGGTTACGAAGGCCGATCATAGCTCGCGTAGGTAAAATGTATGTCGAACGTGAAGTGCCACTGCTTGTCTGCTCCTGTTTTACGAGGGTGGCTCGGCGCGTACCGAGCTCTTGACTGACCGCACCTAAGAATTCTGGACCAACCTCGATAAGAAGTTCTTCGATTGGCTCCTTCGTGACGCCATCTTCCTCGATGGTAACAACCTGTGGTCGTCCTACCTCAAATTCAAAGTTTTCACGACGGAGCGTTTCAATTAGAACTGACAAATGCAGCTCACCACGGCCACTCACGATAAATCCGATACCCTCTTCTTTTACTCGCAGACTTACGTTGGTTTCCAGTTCTTTTTTAAGACGATCACCAATTTGGCGGCTCGTATTAAACTCAGCTTCCTTACCTTTCATCGGACTCGTATTCGGACCAAGGTACATACTGAGTGTTGGCGCCTCGATGTCGATTACTGGCAGTGCTTCAGGGTTTTCTTTGTCGGCAATCGTTTCACCGATATGCGCATCAGCAATACCCGTCAATGCAACGATGTCACCCGCACCTGCCGCCTCAACCTCTTCACGATTCAGTCCACGATAGCCAAAAATTTTATCGACTTTTGCGTTAACGATCGCGCCGTCGCGCTTGATAAGGGCTACTTGCTGAGATCGCTTGATGCTACCGCGCGTAATACGACCAATAGCGTATTTACCAAGGAATGAGTCGTACTGAAGGCTGGTAACGAGTAGCTGAAATGCTCCTTCGCTATCAACAGTTGGTGCTGGGATGTCGTTGATGATCGCGTCGAAAATTGGCGTTAGATCGGCATGTTCTGACGGATTATCAGGCAGTTCAGCCCACGCCTTACCATCGCGGCCAATAGCGTAGTATACCGGGTAATGGAGCTGACTGTCGTCGATTGCCAATTCCAAGAATAAATCCGACACTTCGTCGATCACTTCGTCGATTCGTCGTGATGGCTTGTCAATTTTATTTATAACGACCACCGGCTTTAAACCAAGTTCAAGCGCTTTTGATAGCACGAATTTTGTCTGCGGCATTGGCCCCTCTTGGGCGTCTACAACAAGCAAGACACCATCAGCCATATTGAGTGTACGCTCTACCTCACCGGAAAAGTCGGCGTGTCCTGGCGTGTCAATGATGTTAATTTTATAATCATCGTGATAAATCGAGGTTTGTTTTGCGGTAATCGTAATACCACGTTCATGCTCCTGGTCGCCAGAGTCCATGATTAGCTCTTGGTTCATTTCCGCTTGATTATCGCGGAATGTGTTTGACTGCTTGAGCAGTCCGTCGACCATCGTTGTCTTACCGTGGTCGACGTGCGCGATAATAGCGATGTTTCGTATTTTGCTTGCGTCGTTCATAAAATAAAGCTCCGGGGTTTTTATCGGAGCGTTCCTTACTATTATTTAAGCAGATTTTTACACAAAAAGCTAGCTCACGAGCGAGAATTAGCCACCCACATGCTGCTATGAGTGGCTAATTAAACTACTTTGCCTACTACTGAGCTGGCGTAGTAGTTGTATCCGTACCGGTAGTTCCCGTACCCGTGTCTGTATCATCTTCATCGACACCATTTACGCCAGAGTCAACTGCGTCAGTTGTCTGCTCGGCGCCACGCTCAACCGACTGTGTTGCATTTGTAATTCCCTCTTGAATACGTCGCTCAAGATCCTCGCCGGTGCGATTATACGCCATCCAGGCAAGCGACAATGCAAGTAGTGCGAGCAGCAGAGCCAACCACGCAACAAGCGTCGTTCCATGACCAGCACCACGGCCTCGTGAGTCAACTACTACTGGTCGGGTGTCATCAGTTCGTACGTGTTCAACATTGTTATCCATAATGCATCTCCTTGCTATCAGTTTGTATGACCAGCATACCAGCGGTGCGCAGGTAGAATATGTAAGTATTTTCACAAATGTATTAATTACCGACAGCCAAAAAATAAAAATCGGTCAACGACCGATTCATATTTTGGTGCGGCGAAGAGGACTTGAACCTCCACGTCCCGAAGGACACCAGCCCCTCAAGCTGACGCGTCTACCAATTCCGCCACCGCCGCATGCGATTTTTCACTGAGGGTACCTGAAGATTATAGCGAAATTACGGTGTTTTGTAAACAGATCCCTGGCGGACCGTCCAGTACAGGACATTTCCATACCGATCGGTCGGTGTAATTAAACGTGCCTTGCTTTCGTCAACAGAGCGCGTTGAGTCATTTTGAACGTAGTACGAGTTACCTTGATAGAGCCCAATGGCCGGAACATCCTTTAGCCACTGCTCGGCAAAGGCGACATACTTCGCCGCACGAATATCTGGCTCTAGTCGCAGTCGCGCACTCGACAGTGCGTCATCCGCAATGCCATTCGCATAGTTCGAGAAGTTCAATCCACGACGAGTAATTTGCGACGAATGCCAGTAAGCATATGAATCTGGGTCTGCGCCCATTGTGAGCTCGTAAATGAGCACATCGAAGTTACGCGGTTGCAGTACTGTTTGCAGAACGTCACGCGACACGTCTGACGTATCAAGAACTTCTGCTTCTACCTGTATACCTGCGTCACGCCACTGCTTCGCCATGGCAGATAGCGCCGTTTCGTACTCCTTGTTCTTCAGGGTGGCGATTTTAATTGTCAGAGGAAATCCATCTTTTTCTCGTGGTCCATTTGCTTGTTTTACGTAACCCGCGGCATCTAACAATTTTTCAGCTTCGGTACGATTGACGGCCGGTGCTGACGGCAAATCCGCTCCTGCGACCTGTGCCGGCAAGAATGGTAACGACAATGAATTTACCTCGTTTGGCATCGCAGCGCGAATTTCTTCAGTATCGGTCAATAGCTGCAAAGCACGACGCACCTCTGTACTCTTCAGTATTTCGCTTTGCGTATTCATGAGCGCATATACGCCGTTATGTAGCGGCAGCTCGAGAATCGTATATCTTTGACGATCTTTTTCCGACAACGTATCGAGCGACACATCAGCTGCGGCATTCACTTCGTTGGTTCGAAGTGCTTTTGCAATCGCCTCTTGGCTACCATACACATGCAACTGAAACTTTTCGAGCTTCGGTTTACCACGATAATAGGATTCGTTCATGGCCATATGGATAATTTTGCGGTCTTCATTAATATCAACTGGCTGCTCTAGGCGAAAAACAAAAGGACCGCTGCCAATAGGAGCTTTCGAGAACTTCGACTCTCGCAACTGCTCGGGATTGATATTCTCAAGAGCGTGCTTTGGCAAGATAGGAAATGTCAAAGCATGTCGAAATGGTGCGTAGGTCGACGGCAATTTGAAACGAACAGTATATTCGTCTACCTGCTCGACAGCAATATCACGCCAGCCCGTAATCGCCGCACGGCTCATCGGATTTTTAAGCAGATCAATTGTGAATACTACGTCGGCAGCCGTCAGTGCCGTATCGTCCGACCAGCGGGCGTTCTCTTTAATACGGATCGTGTACTCATCTCCACGCTCACTCCGTGTCATTGAGCTAGCTAAATCAGCATTAAGACTGCCCTCGGTATCGTAGCTATACAAACTTGAAAACAGCAGTCGACTTGCCGAAAGCTCGGCGTCGGTAGTTGCATAGAGCGGATTTAATGTATCAATTGGCCCTAGTACGGCTTCCGCATAGGTACCGCCCCCGACAGGCGCCTGCTTTGTGTAACTCTTCTGGTTCCAAACGAGCTGTAATCCCGTGAGTCCAATAAGTACTCCGACGAGAAGCAGCCAGCTGGCGATATGACGACGAACATTACGAATCTTCCGTAAACGCTTGAAGATAAATTTATGCGCATGGCGAAGCGTGGCGGCCTCGACAGTACGTGCCCGCTTAGACAGACCCTTCGTTGAGAATTTCATCCGCTGAAAGCGGCGCCATCCGTACTGTTTGTCCGCCATATGTATCTACCCGCCTATCCTTGGATCATCGGCAGTAACAAGCCTGCCAAAATAGATAAGACAAATATAACAGCCAGAATAATCGTCACTTCAAACAAATTCTTATCGAAGCCGCGACGGGTCGTATATAGCTCACCCGAACTACCGAATCCAGCACCTAGGCTTGCCCCGCGCTGCTGCAAAAGAATAGCGACAACCATTAAAATTGCCGACCCTAAAGTAATAATCTGTAAAATTCCGTCAATGCTCATGACTGCTCCTTTTCGATACGTCGTTGATAGCGTAATTCAAGAACGCTGCTTACTATATAGTTTACCAGACTTAGAATCATTCCGGCTAGTAACGATCCACTAAATGACATGTCGATACCTGGCGACAGAAGCAGTGAAACATATACAAGGATTCCATTGATGACAATCATGAATAATCCGAGCGTTATTAAAATAAACGGCAACGAAAGAATAACGATAGCCGGACGCAGTAATGAATTGACTAGCGAGAACACTAGCCCGGCGAACAAGAATGCCCAAGTGCCACTGAGCAGTTGCGCTTCTGTGTACGACACTTCACCGAAAAGACGAACAGCCACCCAAATCCCCAAAGAGTTTAGGAGCCAGCGGACAACAAAAAGAGTAGCTTGCTGTTTCATATTCTTCTAGGTAGTATACCGGTATCCTAATAGTCTGTCGAGAGTGCGGCCGACAAGTTTAGTTGTCCGTCATCTGTGATGAGAATATTATCTTCGATTCGAACACCGATATTCTCTTCAGGAATATAAATGCCCGGCTCTACCGTCAAAATCATCCCCGGCTGCAATTCATGGTATCCGCCAAGACTATCATGAACGTCAACACCCAGGCCATGGCTAATAGCATGTGGGAAATACCGACGATACATCTCTTGATCGTCCATATTTTTTAACAGCCCCAACGAATGCAGGGTGTGTTTCATTACTTCATCTACCTGCGCCAAGTATCGATCGGTTGGCAGCCCTGGCACGAGTAAGCTAATAATCTCCTGATGTGCCTGTTGGACGGCCATATGGACAGCCGCCTGCCGCTTGGTCGGTTCACTCATGGCATAGGTTCGAGTTATATCGGCTGCGTAGCCGTTAATGCGCGCACCGATATCCAGCAGAATCATATCTTTTTTTCGTATCCTACTACTGTTGGTCGAGTAGTGAAGCGTACAGGCATTCCCTCCTGCGGCGACGATTGGGTCATACGCGTGACCATCTGCGCCACTGCGGCGGAACTGGTAGGTGAACTCGGCTTCAATTTCATATTCATATTTAAATTCCGCAAGCCGATCGTGCACATCCGTAAAAACCGCTGCCGTCTGCTTGATTGCCTGCTTGATCGCGGTCACTTCGGCACGTGATTTAATTGCCCTGAGGCGCACAATGTGCCGGCGGCAATCCTGCACCTGGCTGCATACCCCCCTCACCTTTTTCCATAGGTCTTTTTGCGCAGGGTTTTTTACGAAATGATAATACGCATCATGTGGATCGGGCCCGAGACTATAGGCAAGTGGATGCGATTTAATCAACTGCCGTAATCGCTCGTCACCCTCACTATCACTGAGTACTGCATCGACGCCAGTAGTTTTTTTGATGTCATCAGGTGTCAATTGCCCATCAAACACCTCTCTGGTCTCGTCACGTGGTGGAGCAACGAGGTACGCTTTTTTCTTTGCGCTGTCGATAATCAGCCACCAGTCGGGAGCAGACAGTCCAGTTAACCACCAAAAGTTTGATTCCTGTCGAAATGTATATGCGGCATCGCCACTGGCCTGCATTTCCCGGTTCCCCGCTAACACGATGAGACTTGAAGGCAGCGCGTCAATTAATTTTTGACGGTTAGCTGTAAAAAATTC
>JALRDG010000076.1 GCA_023257055.1 Candidatus Saccharimonadia bacterium
TACCCGTGAAGGTAACGACCTCTACTACGAAATGGAAGAAGCTGGCGTGCTCGATAAGACATCACTTGTCTTCGGCCAGATGAACGAACCGCCAGGAGCTCGTCTTCGCGTGGCATTGTCTGGTCTTGCGATGGCAGAAACCTTCCGTGATGAAGGTAAGGACGTCCTGCTGTTTATCGACAATATCTACCGCTATACTCAGGCCGGTGCCGAAGTATCTGCCCTTTTGGGTCGCCTTCCGTCAGCCGTGGGTTATCAGCCGAACTTGCAGCAAGAGATGGGCGCGCTACAAGAGCGTATTACGTCTACAAAGAAGGGTTCGATTACGTCAGTCCAGGCTGTCTACGTGCCAGCTGACGACCTTACCGACCCAGCGCCGGCAACGACTTTCGCTCACCTTGATGCGACGATCGTCATGAACCGTGCACTGACAGAAATTGGTATCTACCCTGCCGTTGACGTGCTCGATAGCTCATCAAACAGTCTCGATCCAGAAGTTGTCGGCGACGAGCACTACCGAGTAGCTCGTGAAGTTCAGCGGGTACTGCAGAGCTATAAAGAACTTCAGGACATCATTGCCATCCTTGGTATGGAAGAGCTTTCGGACGATCAGAAGCAAACTGTTGCTCGTGCTCGTCGTATCCAGCGCTTCCTAGCACAGCCATTCCATGTTGCCGAGAAGTTCACCGGTAACCCAGGCGTGTACGTCAAGCTTGAAGACACGATTCGTGACGCTGGCGATATTCTGGCTGGTAAGTACGACGACAAACCAGAAAACTGGTTCTACATGGTGAACGGTTCCCTGCTCGATAAACTTGCAGAAGAAAAAGCAGCACCTAAGAAGGAAGCGAAGAAAGCCTAATGAAGTTGCAGCTGGTAACACTGGCTGGCGTGAAGCACGACCAAGACGTGTATGAGGTAATCTTGCCGACCGCCGAGGGTGAGATTGCCGTCTTTCCTGACCACGAACCGTTAGTGACACTAGCGGTTCCTGGTGCAATTGGTGTACGGGAAACAAAAGATGCGCCGGATAGCGAGATGGAATATTTCGCTATTTCAGGTGGAATCATTGAAGTTTCTGGCCGCACAGTACGTGTACTCGTCGATGAAGCTGAATCCAGTGAAGAAATTGCCGAAGAAGAATCTCGAGCAGCACTTGCCCGTGCCGAAGAGTTGCGCGATAATGCTGGCGATCAACTTGAGCGAGAGAAAGCAATGCAGCTGATTGATCGACACTCGGTACGCCTGAAGGTGGCTGAACTTCGTCGCCGTAAACGCCGCTAAGGCTAAAGTCAATAAAAAATCGAGCCATCTACGGAGGCTCGATTTTTTTCCAGCCTTTTTTCTTCTTTTTCACAGGCGTACAATAGAGGAAGACTAATGGAAATGGATAGATATAGCATGACGAATGAATCAGTTAAAGACACCATAGAAAATAATTACCCACTACTACAGCATGCTGAGGGTACAATCGAAGCTGGCTTCGAACAGCAAGAGCGATTGGATGAAGTGACCGAACTACTTGTCACTGGCGAGTTTCATACACTTGTCGAAGACTATGGCATGATTAAGTGTATTGACGGACGGCCCGGAGGATACGGGCTATATCCGAATACGGCAGGTGGTACGGAGACGTTGCTTGTTGCGGATGACCTGACGACCAAACGGTTTGCCGATGAAACTGGCACGACTGTGAATGCCTATCGTAACCTCATCCATTATCTTGAAGAGGCTGGCGAGATGGTCGGTGGGCATGGCGACAATCATGCTGAGGGTGCGGCGAGTGGCTGCGGTGCAAACGATAAGTTGGAAAAAATTTACGCGTTCATGGTGCGTTCGGCTGATATACTGCGGGAACTAGCCGAAAAGCTCGGCGTGGTGGTTGACGACATTACGCACGACACCATTATCGCCAATGCTGCCGCTCGTACGCAATTTTCAACCGGAGCAGAGCTGTTGTCGGTACTTTTGGAAAACGAGAATGCTCATCACGAAGAGTTGCTTGATGTGCATAATGAAGTCGTCGCCGTTATAAATACGCAGCCGGACACGTCATTGGATCGACAGGCACTTGCTGACCATTTTGGAGATGACTATCAGGCATTTAATGTTGATGTTTGGGCGTTTAGTGGCGCTGCGGCAAGTATTGCTGAATTGCCAGAGGAGATTTCGGCAAAAGTCGTCGCAATGGTGTATTACAACCTCGCCACTGCACATGTACTCTGTGGTAAAGGTATGCGCGTCGTCGTACTATAATACGCTCGCATCAATTTAAATACGTCCGGATATACCGGACGTATTTAAATTGTCAGGTGTATACGACAAATGACGTAGTTGTTGGCTGTATCTACGTAATCCGATACGGTGCCGCTTGGGCATGTTTGACCATTGAGAATTGTACGTAAATAAATATTGCCCGATCCGTCGTAGTTGACGTATGGACCGACAGTAAACGTAACTGGTTTTCGTGGTCCTCCGGGTAAGGTGCCTACTTTCTTGAGTTCGGTCATTAATGCTGTGTTATTTGATTCGTAGTATGTAGTTGCAGTACCCGCCGTGTAATCCCGACAAGCGCGTACACCTCCTGCACCGATAGGAAATCCAGAGCCTAGGCAGTACCCTCCGGTGGCCATTGCCGGATAGCCACCCTCGAAAGCCTTGTAAAGTTCAAATTGCTTCTCCCAGGCTTTTAATTCGTGGTAGCGAGCGCTGTTATGTGCACGGTTCTGTACGCCGCCAAAAGCGACCGTAGAGATCCCTGCTAGTATTCCAATGACTACGATCGTTATTAAGAGTTCGACAATAGTAAAGCCATAAGCGCGTTGCTGCATATACATAGCATATAGGTGGTGGATGTAAGATGCAAGCTATGCTGAAATCTTGCTGAGGATTGCCCGGACTTCGGCGGTGCTTTTAGCGTGCATAAGTGTATCGCGCAGTTCGCCGGCGCCTTCAAATTCGCGCACGTAAATTTTAAAGAATCGCTTCAGTGGTTCGAATTTGCGCTCGCCATGTTCTAGGGAGTACTGATCGTGAAGATCGAGCTGTAATTGCAGGAGGTTCAGTAGCTCCTCGCGAGTATGTTGCTTGGCTTCTTTTTCGAATGCAAAAGGATTATGGAATATCCCTCGTCCAATCATGACGCCATCGACACCATACTGGGTGACCAATTCTTCCCCGTGTTGACGGTCGCGTATGTCGCCGTTGATAGTCAGGAGTGTGTGTGGGGCAATTTCATCGCGCAGTTGTTTAATTTCCGGTATAAGTTCAAAATGCGCGGGTACCTTGCTCATTTCTTTTTTGGTACGAAGATGGATCGTAAGGTTCACTATGTCTTGCTTAAGGATGTGAGTTAGCCATTCACGCCATTCGTCAACTCGGGTATAGCCTAGGCGTGTCTTGACGCTAACTGGCAGGCCTGCAGTCTTGGCGGCTGCGATAGCTGCTGCAGCGAGCTCTGGCTGGCGAATAAGGGCCGCTCCTCCGCTTTTGATGGCTGATTTTGCCGGACATCCCATATTGATATCAATGCCATCATAGCCAAGCTCACGGCAGTAGACGGCTATTTTGGCCATTGATTCTGGGTCGCCACCCCAGATTTGAGCAATGATTGGCGACTCATCGGCTGTTTTGATTAAACGGCCGCCGATGGCTTTTTGCCCGGCCGCTACCCAGCCGGTCGCATTTGTAAATTCAGTGTAAAAAAGCTCTGGACGAGCTGCCGAAGCGACGACATGGCGAAACACCACGTCGGTTACTGCCTCCATTGGGGCAAGTATAAAAAATGGCTTCGGCAGCTCGTGCCAGATAGAAGTAGATGAGCTCACTCACCTGCTCCGGTCAGATAGATACCGGTGCCAGGCACCTCCCCGTGGAGAGGGCGGATCTTTTCGAGATCATCAAGAGAATCTTGAAGGGTTCTCGGGGTGCTCTGGACGGTTTCCCAACTGAGGTCGCCGTGCGTGACGACCGGCAGCGGGAAAGTTTCCGGGTGTTGATCGGACATGATTCCTCCTGGTGAATCGGTATAGCGTTCTGACATAATCAATTATACCATAGATGATATATTAACGTGAACGTCTCCCATCGGGCATGATATATTTCGTGCACAATGGGAGACGGACAGGAATAGTGCGTTGCGGGTAGAATAAATCGCCGCGAGACCTGTTTTTACGCCCCGAGGGACGTCCGTCTTGGTAGAGGCTACTTCTGCGTGTCGCAGGTGTATGCGTGGCCCGAACCGCCGCAGTCGCGGCAGGTGCCGGTGCCTCCTCTGGATTTACGCGAGTCGCCGTGACAGCGATCGCAACAGCCATCACAATTGCGGGTGCCGTGGACAGCAGGCATGATGTGTCCCATCTATGAAATGGATACGGGGTTGCACTATTCCTATCAAAAAGCGTAGTCGAAGGCCGACTGCACTATGAAATGATAGGCGTCTGGCGTGCAACGATTACATTACAATTATAAACGATTATGTATGTATTGTCAATCGCTGGCCAACAGGTCCTGCTCAAACGCGAGCATGCCTTTATATGACTGCTCGTACGAAGAAATGTCGGGTAAATCGAGCGACATAATCCTTTTCCATACAACAGCAATGAGGCGTTTGAAGTCAGTAAGTTCATCATGCGTAAACTCCGCCTCCAGTACCGGGCACTCGCCCACCTTGTCGAGCTCCACAAACTGTAGGCAGCTTTTTGTTACGGTGTAGTAATTGTAATCTCGCGAGTTTTCAACTAGAAGTTGATAGAACATAAGCTGTTGGCGATATTTATGAAGCTTGATCTTTTCGTAATCGGTTTTACCTTTCCAGTTACTGCTTCCTTTGCCGGTTTTGTAATCGGTGATGGCTATTGTTTTGTCTGCTTTGTTTATATCAACGAGGTCAAGCGCTCCGCTAAGGCGAGCCTCTTCAATTACGACCTGTTGGCCGCTGAAGCTAAGTTCCACTTTCTGGCTGGGAGTAAAGCTATCGTAGTGTTGTGACAGGAAGGCCTGCAGCGTGTCGATACCTTTCTGGAGATAGTCATCGAAATCTGCTTTTGTGAGGCGCATGTCGCGGAGTAACGCTTCGTAGTCTTGCAGTATATCTTCGATCGGTTTGCGTTCTTTGGTGGCGGCGAGGTGTGCGTGTGCTCGTTGTAGCGCGCCGTGAATCGCAGAGCCATAGGCTGCAGCCGGACTCATAGCCTGCGGAAAACGAAGTAGGTTATTTACTAGAAACGTTTGCGGACCACCGCGCGATACGTCAAGAAAGTTATTGAGATGCGTGACGCTGAGTTTGTAATTCTCTAGCGTCGATGCCAGTAGCTGCTGCATGTTGGCAGCCGGCAGTGTAAGGATGCGGTCGTACCATTGTATTTCAGCGGCTTCCTGTGAACTCTCTTCGGTGTGTGTACGGGTGATTGCTTGCGGAGCAAGCGAGGTGCCAAGCAAAAAATTAGCAGCTAACGTATCCTTGCCGCTGTCGTCGTGCACGCTATAGCTCATAACAAGACGACGTTTGGCGCGCGTCATGGCTACGAAGAAGAGTCGCATGCGCTCGTCGGGCGAATCGCCAGCTGGTGCGAGCTGTAGATTTTCTGGGTAGCCGATTAAACGACTGCGTGAACGAACTCGTTCGCCCCACATTGAATCAATCGAGCCGATGACGTATACAGTGTCATATTCCAAACCCTTTGATTTGTGCGCGGTCATTAGGTTTACGCCGACTGTTTCACCGTCCGCATGGACGCGGATACTGGTAATCGCGCTACCAAGGTTTCGATGCAGATCTATAAATTCAATCAGCGTGGCGAGCTTTGGCGTTTCGAGCTGATGATACTCGCGTAGTTTGGCTCGAATCGTACGCAGAGCTTCTAGGAATACCAGATACTCGGCAGGATTTGTCGTGCGCTTGTCGTCACAGAAGAAATGCTCGTACAATGGCGACGCATAGGCTGCGGGTGCAGGTGGCTCGGCGAAAGCATCTTCTTCGTCGACTTCGTCTTCGGTAGTAATGGCGGCGTCGGTGTGTGGGCTGCCGATAATCGCATCGATCATTTGCTCAAGTGGCTCATGGTGACTACGGACCGAGAGTTCAATGAGCCAGTTCGCGTAGGCGGAAAACTCAGGCATAACAAGCATACGCTCTATCCACCCTACTCGTTCCTTATAGCTTGATAAGCTAAGTTTCCAAATGTCACTCGGAGAAAACCTCCAACAAGGGTGACTCATGAGCTCGGGCAGCAGGCTATTGGCAGTGTCGTGGTCGTTGTTGGCTAATGCGGTCAGTACTTTGGCGGCCTGTTCGAGCACGATAATAGGCTCGATGTCGAGTACGTTGTCGCGGCGCTCATAGTTGACGTCTATTCCGGCCTTGGCAAAGTATGGCAAGAGTCCGGTGATTTCGTGGTGACGGCGTGCGAGTACGGCAATATCACAGGGTCGTGTGCCCGCACTAATCTGCTGCGTAATGGAGTCCACGAGGTCGCGCCGCTCGTCATTAAGCGTGGAATATTCTCGTAGCTCTATTTCGGCGTCACTGCTGCTGCGATGGGCGGTCAGTTGCTTGTTGACGCCAGCAAGTAGTGTTTCAAGTCGACCGCCGCCTTGCGTAATCACTTGTCGTGAGGCTTCAAGGATTGGGCCGGCCGAACGATAGTTATCGACTAATGTAATCACCTCGACGTCGTTAAACATTTTTTGGTAGTTCATAATGTTACTGACGTCGGCACCCTGGAAGCTATAGATGGCTTGATCGTCGTCCCCTACCGCGAGAATATTTGGCCGTCCTTCGTTTACTGGGTTGTCGGCCAGACTGTTTAAAATGCGCATTTGTGCCAAGTTGGTGTCTTGGAATTCATCGACCATAATATAGAGGTGCTTTTCCTGGAGGTTATAGCGTAGCTCCGGATAATCTTCCATGGCATGGACAACCTTCATAATCATATCGTCGAAGTCATAAAATTCAGCTTCTTCCATCCGAGTTTGATAGGTGTCGTAGATGTGACTGATAGCCAACAGCTTAGCCTGCTGTTCACTGCTTTTAAAAATGAATTTTCCGGTGGCGTCCTTCTTAAGATAGGTGTTGCGCCAGGCGGTAATCGGTTTGGTTGAGTTGTCGCCGGTGGCATCTGTAACTGCCGCCATAAGGCTATCGGCCAGTGAGAGCGCGAGTGATGGGACTGATGGAAAAGGCATCGGTTCCTCGAGTTCACGTAGTTCGTCAATTAAGGGGCGAAGTAACTCAGCCGTCCCTTTTGATAATCGCGGTGCGAATATTTCGGCAAACTGCGGTTCGACGGCGTCTATGACCTCGGCATTCTTAGCGAGAATAAGGCGAAGCTCTTCGCCAGTCAATCCATTCTTCTTTAGTTCACTAATGACTGATACTGCGTCGCGCATGTAGGTGTACTCGTCGTTCATCCGACTCGACAGTGGATTATCGTACGAAAGTTCATCAAAAATACCACGCAGGATTTCGTAGCTGCTGAGTTCGTCGGCTGGGCGAAAGTTTGCACCCTTGTAAAAGAATTCGCCGTTTTGGTTGATAATCTCCGTACCGAAGCTGTGGAACGTGTGGATTGCGACCTTAAAGGCGTCTTTGCCGATAATACTTTTCAGACGTTCACGCATCGAGCTGGCGCCACTTTCGGTGAAGGTTAAGCAGAGAATATTCTCGGGTAGCGTGTCGGTTTTGCGAAGAATATTGGCGGCGCGCATGCTAAGGAGCTCCGTTTTGCCCGTTCCTGGTCCGGCAACGACAAGTACTGGGCCGTCTATTGTGTCGACAGCCTGTCGTTGTTTTTCGTTCAGTTTGTTGTAGCGAGTTTGAAAGTCCATTACTTTCCAGTATACGCCATTCCGGCGCGTGGCTGGCTAGTTCGAGGATTGAAGGATGTGTGCAAAACAGGCGCCAGCAAGGCGTGATTGCAACTGCGCGGCTGACTCGTGCTTTTTTATGCCCAGCTCGAGTACGACACTCGTAGTATTGAAGTGTGATTCTTCCCATTTTTCTTTCAAATCGGCAAACCTGACATCACTGTCGCGGCGGTCGTGCGTGTTTGTGAGAGTGTGCATTTCATCTTCGTTCATATTGGGCTGAAGAAGTGTATGGAATGCGCGCTCATCACTTGTTTTTTCGTCTATTAAGAGTTCCATGACGCGTTGTACTCCGAGCGTCGTGTCGTATGCGACCGGAGGTCGTATGGTGGTGGTGATAACTTCCATGCTCGCGAATCCATGCGTGAAGGCCTGATATTCTTTTTCGGTGTAGCGTGTCACCCGTGATTCAAAAGCGAACAGGTTTATTGCTTTGTCGGCGAGCGCGTGTATTGGGCGCTGATGTTTTTCTAGGTAGCGGCCTTGAGCTTCGACGCCCGGCTCGCCAGCGAGAAGAAACTTGAGCGCCTCGGTATTGCCGTCGGTTAGGTCTACCTCGGGAAAGTCTGGCTGTTCCTGGAGCCAAATAAGTGATGGTTTGAAAGGATAAGCTTCTGGCATGGAGTACCTCACTTTAGGTTGTAGTGAACAGACTATATCATTCGTTTCCAATTTCGGCAAGTCGTTGTACAATAGAAGACAAATGATACCTGATATGTACGACGATTTTGCCTTAGAGCAAGTGGCCAAAGATAAATTTGGGTTTGTCTTGGAAGTAGACAAGATTATCGTCAATAAGGTAGAGGTAAGTCGGACAGCCGAGGCGACCGTATTTCTTACCAAAAAGAAACAGCTGCTCGTGTATATATCTGCGCAGTCACGTCTCGTACTGGGCGACATGCAAAAAATCGTGAGCCGCATGGGGCTTCGTGCCGAGCTATACTTGCCACCTAAAGGCATGCCAGAATATTTCGACGAAGTTGGGCGTGCGCACTTCCGTAATGTTTTTCCTGGCCGCAGCCATATTTCGGATGATGATATTCGATTTTATCGAACACTCGCGCCGTATAATCCTGCACTCATTCTTATTTCAGAGGTGAAAAACGGCGAAATCTATAAATACGACAGCGATGCCCGCGGACAATGGCGCGTAGCAACAAAGTTCGCGTATCGCCGAATACGCACCAGCTAGGTACTAATTACTTTTTCAAATCTAAAACGACCAGATGTTCGATGTGTGGCGTGCGTGGAAAGAAGTTATACCCACGGTGATGTAGAACGCCGTACTTTTCTGCCAGTTTGGCGACATCTCGGGCTTGCGTTACCGGATTGCATGAGAGGTAGACGATTCGTTCAGGGGCGGCTTCTAATAACTTCTCGACAACGGCGTCGTGCAGGCCGGCACGCGGTGGATCGATAATGATCGTCGCATCGCTAGAGATATACTCCAGTGCATTCTCGCTGGCGGCTAGGACTGCGCGCGCGTTTTTGCGCCCGAGCTCGTCAATGTTTCGTTTCATTTCGCGAACGGCCGATTCATTGATCTCTACGAGTGTGACGTCATCTCCACCTATCGTCAGGCCAATTGTACCAACCCCGCTATAGAGGTCGACTACTGGTTTGCCGGCAGGAATAAATTCTTTCATATCGCGAAGCGCTTGTTCATATACTGGAAGATTGATCTGGAAAAAACCTTCGGTAGCATAGCGGAATGGTACGCCAAGAATGGTATCGGTAAGTGGCGGTACGCTATCTTCGGTAAGTACTTTCGTAATGACGCTGGCGGGTGATTTAGGATTTGAGTAGATTACTTCGCCACGCTCTAGTTTGGATCCAAGGATTTGCGCTAGTCGCTCGACATTAAAATCTTCTTCTTTGACGTATAGCTGCCACGATACTTCGCCGGCAGTGTTAGCGCGGATCATGAGCGTCTTCAGGTGTCGACCAAGAGTGTTCATTTGATTCAGTGCATCGAGCACTTCGTGGGCAACTTCATTGATAACTGGCATTGCCAGGCTCGTCTCCTTGACGATGATCTTCCCGTGACTGCCGCGTCGGAAGAACGCCAAAGATACTTTCTCGGTTTCGGCGTCGAACCAGAAGCTGTATTCAATCTTATTGCGATACTCGAACTGTCGGCCATCGGAGTACATTTCTATGGTGTTCGGTAAGACAATGTCGTGCATTTCAAAAGCTTCTTCCACGAGTGCAGCCTTGTAGTGCTGTTCGCTTTCAAAGTCCATGATTTGCCATGGACTTGTCGAGAGGTAGCTATCTGGATCTTGGGGTGCAATGCGAGCTGGGCTTTTTTCGTGAATAGTCGTGGCGACACCCTCTGCGTATGACGATTTCTTTTTTGTCAGTTGCACATCGGCGGTTTCACCAGGAAGTGCATTCCATGCAAACATTTTTTGACCAGTAGGTAGAGTGGCAAGCGCTTGACCGCCGCCGATGATTTTTTCAAAGGTCGCGGTGACGACCGGTAGAGGTTTTTTCTGAGGCATACTCTTTAGTATAGCCTATATAGCTCTAAAGCGCGCAGCTAGCGTGTGAGCCGGTGTAGACAGTCTGCTTACGTCCATTTGAACCTGATTTCAGGATCCATTTTTTTAGACCTTCACTGTAATATCCAACAACATACGCTCCTACTTCGTTCGGGTTGAGTGCTTGATGAATAATGCAGGCATTGCCATCAACGGTAGGCGTGGAATTTGTTGCCCCTGAACTGGTGGTGCGTACATTGATAGCACCTCCGTAATAAAAATAGCGCTGACTTGCCCCGGAGTATGTTGCACTACTGGCAAATGGTGTATTTGGTGCACTATTATTTGGATCTGAAAAATTGTTAACTAACATGCCTGGAAGAATATTTTTTAAGGTGCTTTGAGTAATGGTGCCGTTAATGTACGTACCTCCGGTTGCAGTATTGTCTGTTACAAACCATGTTGCACAGTTGTTGCTGCAGCCAGGTGGATAGACGCCATTCGTTTCGAAATACTTCTCGAGTTCGTTTTGTAATATTGCAATATCTGATTCACGCTTGCTGTCGCGAGTATCTTTTTGTACCTGCGAGGCTGCAACTGCCCCTAATGTAATGAGAATGCCAATAACAATAATGACTGCCGTGAGTTCCGTAATAGTAAAACCGCGCTGCTGCATACCGTAAGTATAAGCAATAACACACTGTTCGTCCATGGAAAAATGTTTGTGTATTTTTATGAATATAGTATAATAACTCTACCGTTCCTTGAGAGAAAGAGATGACATGCCCACTTTCATGCTGTTTGTATACTTGGCGATTCTAGCAATTGCTGTTGCCTGGTGTGCACGCGATGCGTATGTGTGCTGGAAAATGCCGTGCGGTGATGAGTACATGCTTGAACGCAGAACCTACCACATGCAGATGGCCTTCATGGCAGCTGCTGGCCTTGCCTCCCTGGTGACGCTACTGGTCTGGTTCGCATCGGTGCCGAGCCTGGAGCCGGTTAGTCTGCTTTTGGCCGGCACGGTGATTGCTATGGGGCTGGTGTTCGCACTAACGATTCATAACATGGATACACGAGGTGAATCCGTAGGCATTGGTCGTAGCCAGTCGGCGGCGTACTTGATTGCCGTTATTGCTGTGTTTGGCGTGCCGCTACCGTTAGTCCTACTGGCCCACATCGATACGTTTGACAAGGTATGGGCTGTGGTCGTTCCGG
>JALRDG010000080.1 GCA_023257055.1 Candidatus Saccharimonadia bacterium
GATATTTCGCGTCAACTGTGAAATAGAGCAGGGCGGCGACACTCAACATAATGAACACTTTCAGGTTCTCAAACCGACCAGCCTTCGACAAAAACGGCTCGAGACCCTTGATCCAGTGAATTTCTTTTTCACGATCCAAGAAATAACTAATACCAATCATCAAGAGGAAAGCACCACCAAAAGCATCGATCATCGGTGCGGCGTCATGCAGTACTTCGCCATAGCGTTTTGCGTCGTTGAGCGCTAAGTCGATCACCTCCATAAAACCAAGCCCGCCGCCAGCAATCATGACGATAAATATTGGCAACACAAAACGAACGACGAAGACAGCTATAAAAATACCGACCGTCAGGAATATCATCTGCCAGAAGCGCGACATTGTTTTAAGTACTTTACTGTTTACGACAGCATTATCAAAGCTAAACGTCACTTCGAGGACAAGGAGGATCGTAAAGGTCCAGACAGCCAAGGGACCCTCTATAATGCCGACTAGCGCACCCAAAACTAACGTTAATAAGATCGATAGCCAAAATATACGGAGTGGATGGGCTGTTTTTTCAGATGTTTTTTGCATAATCATATTTATTATACGCGACGGTCACTATAAACATAAGTGAAATAGAGCACATTGACATGAATATATATAATGGTATTATAAGTATGTTTTGTGAGCGAACCATGTAACGGCAAGCTTCAAAAAGGAGCTTTACATGGTTAGCGGAAAGAGGAACTCGTGGCACACGATAACGAATTCGAACAGCGCGTACCATTCGGCCTCATCAATGCACAGATGGAAACCGATGAAATCGAAGGCCCGCTAGTGCTCGACCCGGGAGTGATGCAGACACTGCAGGCGATCATCGATGAACTCCTGCAGTACGCGCAGAACTACGATCCCGAACGGCGCACAGACAGTGTCGCTCGAATGGTGAGTAGCGGATACAGAACGAATCTCGACATCGACTGGGAAGATCCGAAATACAAGACCGAGGATCTCTTCACTATGATCGAGCCTGTCGAGCAGATGGTCGAAAAGGTGCCCGGCACTGACTACTTCGTAGCAGCGAAGAAGCACGAAGAGTGGTGGTGCGCCGAGCTGGTCGCAGAATCACACGACAAAAGCAGGGAACCGCTCTTCACGTTCGACGCCTTCAACTGCAAGGACGAAGACGACGCGCTCGCGCTCCTCGCCGGCCTTCGCCAGCTGAACACCCGCTAACCACCAACTCCTACTACAGCCCGTCGCAAAATCTGCGGCGGGCTTTTCAAATAATGCATTCTATGTTTAGATATTTCACGTACCGACCGGTAGTTACTTACGATCAGAAGGTGGATAACAATGACCCACTCGGATGTCAATAAAGTTCTCGCAATCGCATTCGATATGCTGAGCGTCCCGTATAACCAACGTGCCGAAATACGTGACCACATCGTATGCGCGCTTGAAAAAAGCAACGAGCCATCCACAGGGGTGCATCGAGCAGCCTTACGAGACGACTGCTACCGCCTTGCTAGAGTTCACGCACACCAGGCGAGCATGTCATTGCGTGAGTTTGAAGGAGGTATGGAGGGTACGCTGCAGCAACTGCACGACTGGGCCGACAAAAATACAGTCGCCTACGAGCCGCACCGAGAATTCATTCTTGTCCAGCCAATACTCCGTATCGTACAAGACGTAGAAGAAGTTGAGACAGAAGGCGAGACGACATGGCAAGGAGGATCATGCCTTAGCGTACCATGCCTGCCAGACGACCGTCCGGTGTGTGTCGCCAACGCGATTTCATTGTACTTTCTG
>JALRDG010000121.1 GCA_023257055.1 Candidatus Saccharimonadia bacterium
GTGTCAACGACGCACCAGCTTTGACTCAAGCTGATATTGGCATTGCGATTGGCGCTGGTACTGACGTAGCCATTGAATCAGCTGGAATAGTTCTTGCAAGTAGTGACCCGCGCGGTGTCTCGAAAATTGTAACCCTGTCCAAACGAACGTACTCTAAAATGATTCAAAACCTGGTTTGGGCTACCGGCTACAATGCCTTGGCGATTCCTTTAGCTGCCGGCGTAACCGCTTCGTTAGGTTTCGTGCTTTCACCGGCCTTAGGCGCGGTGCTGATGTCGCTTTCTACAATTGTTGTCGCAATAAATGCACAGTTCTTACGACGCATTAAGTTATAGTTGTCACGTATGACAACTATAACTATCAACACTACTATTATGCCGATAAAGTGCCTGTCGCCCTAGCCAGCTGCATAGCTTTACGTATAGTAACGGGGGACTACCGATATCAGAAGATCAGACTAGCTCTGATGTTTCAGAAAATATTTATAGTGGAAGACTTAACTTTGTGATGGCATCAACTGCGAAATATTTTCGATTTATATCATTCTCGCGTACCTTTGTTTTTACATCTAGTGCATGTAGTCTAAGTTGACGCCGTTCTTAGTTTTCTGTTTCAGCTAGCGCCGTATCAAGAAGTTTCGAAAATGCTTCAACAGTATTATCTGGATTATCTATCTTCTCTCCATTGAGCGCAAATGTCGGCGTACCGTTACCTCCAAGCTTCTGAACTTCTTCAAGGTCGGCATTTATGATAGCCTGTGTCTCTCTGCTTGTAACATCTTCATTAAACTTCGCCATATCTAGACCGATTTCTTTAGCGTACGAGGCAAATACTTCGTCGCGGTTTTGACTATTCTCCCAGGATTTTTGACGTTCGAAAAGTAAGTCATGCATTTCAAAGAACTTACCTTGCTTAGCGGCTGCCTGCGCAGTAGCTGCTGCGGCAAGTGCATGCTGATGAGAAGAAGTAATAGGGAAGTATTTTATCTGGAACTTAACTCTGTCCTTGTATTTTTCTTTAACTTCTTTCACGGTAGGATAGAAGGCATAACAAGCCTCACATTGAAAGTCAACATACTCTGTTAATGTCACCTGACTATCTAGATTTCCGTAGACATTATTTGAACCTTGAACATCAGGAGCGCTTTGCTGTGCTGAGCGCTGCATAAAAACCAGCCCCGCGAAACCCACTAAGAGAAGGCTGATAAAGATAATAAAATTTCTACTCATATAATAAACTCCAATGTATCGTTAGTTGCTTGTGTACTGATGTGTCGTGAAGCGCTCTCAAAATCTCATCTGTGTCGTTAAGAGGACTTCTTTTCTTGCTATACTCACGGCGTAAGGTATGACGAGTATCATCGATAAGTAGAAAAGAACTAAGTTCATGTCTACATGTGGCCACGAGGTTGGAGGCACAGGATCTTTTTCGATTTTTTTATCTTTGAGCGGCTGAGATCCTATCACTGCAACTTGACTATAAGGTGAGCATGCTGAGCTACAGTTAACTTGAGGGCCGACATGTGTGGCTACGTACGGTAAAAAGGCAAGGTAGCAAAGAACCGATATAAGCACAACAGCAAGTACAATAACTTTTTGCTTGAAGCTTAGAGCTATCCGCCACATGTACTATCCGTTAGGGGCTCAAGGTCGTTAAATCGTGCTTGTATCTGCTGTTCTGTTGGTTCGTTGTTCTGTGCAAATATTACGACGTTACCAAGTAAATTATTAATCCGAGTGAGTCGTTCTTTTTCGGTTTCATCACTATCGGTGCTTGTAGTGTGATCCTCGGTGCCATGAGCGTAAGCAGTGGGTGATAGGTACTCACTAAAGCTGGTTTTCTGCTGATTAATATTGTGCGCTGGTGCATTGCTAGTTTTGTTAAAAAATACTTCGAGATCTTTATTCACCCATTCATCAAAACTTCGCTTCTGATAATCATTCCCGTCGCCGGTGTATACGTAAAAGTTGGTATTATCATCGACAGAAGGAAGGTAGTTTCCATGTGTTGTAACTTTTTGTATATCACCCAAATCGTTCAGCTTATAGCCCAGCGCACCGTCCAGTCCGCCAATGTAGTTCCATCCGTAATATTTCATAACCATACCACCGGTCATGCCCTCCCAATGAATGTGAGTAAACTGATCCTTTTGATCATGGAAGTGTATCGGCTGTTCAGGTAGGTTGGCATTACACTGGTCTTTTGCATAATCCTGTTGATACTTATCTTCGGCAAAGTTCTCTGCCTTACCGTTAACTACTATCTGCATACGGAAGTGATAGTGTTCAAGCTTAGGGTCACGAACAACGGTCGGTGAGCTTGCGTATATATATGAAACTAGTAAAAGGACTGTCAGTAAAAGACTGATGGCAATTAGAAACACTACTTTGTATGGTTTAGTGAGGTGAGTTTTCCACAGTAATTGCGCACTACTAATCTTCGTAACAATAGTCTTTTTTGTCTGCATAACTAATACTGATTATATCTGATTTTGCTAGATTTTTCTAGTAGGCTTATGATTTATCGGTTGAGTGTATGATTCTGAATCGTAGGTTTTACCGTTATGTAAGCACAATATGTCTTTATTGCTGCTGTCAGGCGGAATTGAGTTGGGCAGCTAAAAATAGATGTAAGTTAAACCAGACGCTGATCGCTCATAGTAGCGGTACAGTCCGTCAAATCCAAGGTTGTAATCGCTTACAGTAATGGTACTACCATTTACCGCTTCAACATACATCACATGGCCATAGGGACCACCGTATGACACGGCTGCCGCACCAACACGTGGAGTTGTACCAGTGGCGACACCGCTAGCTGCAGCACGGCTTGGCCAGTTTTTAGCATCGGCAGGCCCGGTGAATCCCCACCCCGGCATCTTAGAGCCCAACTTGAAGGCAACGTAGCTAGTACATTGACGAGAGTACATTCCCCAGCTATCCACAAATGCATTGATTGGTGCATTCGCCCATTGCGCAGGGTATCCACCGTTACCGGATGATGCAACCGGCAATGAGCTGACGCCGCCGCCGGAAGATTGTTGCATGGCTGCAAGGTTAGCGGCAATCTGAGCCTGGTTTAAACGTTCAGCCTCGGCATTACTTTCGGCAGCTAGTTTTTTATAGGCCGCTTCATCACTACGAGTCTTAGCGATTAAATCAGATTGTTCTTTTTGCTTGTCGGCCAGTAATACTTGCTGACCTTTTTGCTTTTCGAGAACACGTTCCACAGACAACTTATCTTGTTCAAGCTGTTTTTGTAGGCGATCTATGTCATCGATCGTGGTTTTCAAAGTATTACGAATTGAATTTCTGTATTCCTGTTTATCTAAAAAGTCACCAATATTTTTACTACTTGCTAACATTTCAAGAGGCGTAATTTGATCGTCGATGTAAAGGTCAGCTATGACCACACCAAGCGCGTCTTGGTTTTCCTTTAATTTCTTTTCATTGGTAGCGATATCTGCCACTAGTTTATCGTGTTCACGTTGGCTTTTATTAATTAAGCCTTCAATTGCGGCTGCTTGCTGACGCAGCACGGCCAACTGGCCTTCGAGAGTCGATGCCATTTTATCTAAGTGACCGGCTTCAGCCCTGTACTTTTCAGCATCCTCTCTCTTCGCTTGGATTTCTGCGTCATAGTCGCGCGCTACTGCAACTGAACCAATTTCCACTACCGATGTAGCGGCCATCAAAACTGCTACAGCAACCAAACATGATTTGGCAGCGAACTGTTTTGAAACTATAGACGTGGTGGATCGATGTTTCATACTACTATCGTCACATAAGCGCTTACGCCAGTCAATCCGCATCGAATAATAATACGTTGTGATATATGTTACTGAAAAGCTATTAAGGTGTTGAACAGCCTGGTAATCTGCAGGTTGCTATACATAAATAATACAACGATTTGTTTTATGTACGACGTTAAGGTAACGATGTACACAGCTTGTGGCTCGATTTACTGCACATAGAAGTGGTATAATACAAACATAGTGATAAAAAAGTACACCGCCTATGTAACCGTGATTACTGTAGCTCTATCTCTAGTATTTGCGCACGTTCAACCTGCCATGGCAAGTACACCTTCGCATAACTCAACACACTCTACGCATATAAGTGATCGTAGCTGCCAGACAGCCTGTTCTACGACCGTCAATAAGCACAAAGAAAAGCTACGGAAAGATGTGAAAAATAAGAAAGCTCCCGAGCCACTCTATGTACATCTGAATAGTGTATCGATTCAAAGTCTGGGTAACGGAATCTACCCGCCTAATCAAGTGTGGACACAAAGTAGCTGGGTGCCGCCTGATATTATTCTTTTAAGCGGCTACCATTCCTCGGGTCTGTAGATAAACCTATCATACCGATCGATAAGTTAATAAGAAAGGAAGTTATGAAACGAAATCAAATTGTTATTATAATTGTCGGATTTATCATTATTGCTGGAGCGGCATGGATATTAGTTGCCAATAGTCAAACAAACGATAGTGTGGAACAGCAGTCGTCATCAGCTATGCGAGACGAACAGGAAGCAAAACCAGTAGATGATAATAAGTTTGCGACTCTGACAGGATCGGCGTTTGACGAGGCCTACATAGCAGATATGATGGCGCATCACGAGGGTGCTGTTAATATGGGTGAGCAAGCACTAGGTGCGTCAGAACGCCCAGAAATTAAAAAGCTGGCGAACGAGATCGTTTTTACTCAGTCACGAGAGATGGCAAAAATGAGTGAATGGCAAAAAGAGTGGGGTTTTGACGCAACGATGGGTGCGCACGGTAGTCACGGAGGTGGCGCAAATGATATGGCTGGTGAAATGATGGATATGGGCGCTTCCCTCAACGGCCTTAAAGGTGACGAATTTGATAAAGTATTTCTCGAACAGATGATCATTCACCATCAGCAAGCCGTAGATATGTCAAAATATGCTAATACGAATGCCGAGAGACAAGAAATAAAAGACCTTGCAGAAGAGGTTATAACTGCTCAAGAAAAGGAAATTTCCCAAATGAAGCAGTGGCAGGCGGCCTGGGGTTTCCAGGCGAACGACACCGAGGGAAGTTCGTCAATGCCTGGTATGAGTCATTAAATTGAATCAAAATTGTAAATAAATTTTATATACCCCTGACACGCTCATTACTAGCCGTCTCAGGGGTATATAAAATTTAAAAGTGGTATAGTTGAAGCAGGAGAATAGCATGCAGTCAAATAATAAGGTTAGTCCCATGGTCGCTATAATTGTCGCAATCGCTTTAATCGCTTCGATAGCCGTAGCGATAGCGCTCATTTCGAATTCGAGCGAAAGGCAGCAAACATCGCCGACCACATCGACTCAAGGGACTGAGCCACAGGCAGCCGTCTATGCGAATGGTACCTATGAAGCCACAGGAGAATACGTATCGCCTGGTGGTAGGGAGTCGATTGACGTTTCGGTGACGGTAATGAACGGTAAAATTACCGACACGACAGTCACGCCGAATGCTGATTCTGGCGAGGCAAAAGAATACCAGCAACGATTCGCCGCTAACTACAAAGACATGGTGGTTGGTAAATCTATCGACGAAGTATCTTTGACGCGCGTTGCTGGGTCATCGTTGACTGGAATTGGTTTTAACGACGCGCTCGAGCAAATAAAAGAAGATGCTGTCGCATAGCATTGATTTTGAGGCAATTGGTACGAAATGGCGAATAGAAGCCCTCGTGCCGTTGCCACAAACTACGCTACAGCGAATATATCAGCGAATCGAAACGTTCGATGCGACATATTCACGTTTTCGAGCCGATTCGCTGGTGAGCGAAATTTCTCGAAAAGCCGGTGACTACATCTTTCCCGACGATATAGTTCCGCTTATGGACGTATACCAAAAGTTATACGAACTTACCGGCGGTAAGGTGACGCCGTTGATTGGCAATGCGCTTGAACGAGCCGGCTATGATGCTGAGTATTCTTTCGTCGAGCGAGAGCAGAAGGCGCTGCCATCACTAGTTAACGTCCTGAAGTTGGACGGCCCAACGATACGAACGAACCAGCCCGTGACCCTAGACTTCGGCGCCGCAGGCAAAGGATACGTGATCGATATAATAGCGGCTATCCTCGATGAAGAAGGTGCTACTGAGTATGTAATCGATGGAAGTGGCGACTTGCGTCATCGTGGGACCGCAATAAATAGAGTAGGGCTGGAGCATCCGCTACGAAACGATGTCGTCGTAGGCGCCATTGACGTGCAGAACGCTAGCTTGTGTGCGTCGGCGCCGAATAGACGAGCTTGGGGCAGGGGTATGCACCATATTTTCGATCCAACCACGCTTCGTCCAACGAACGATATTATTGCTACGTGGGTCATAGCACAAGAAGCACTGCATGCCGACGGGCTCGCTACTGCATTGTTTTTCG
>JALRDG010000102.1 GCA_023257055.1 Candidatus Saccharimonadia bacterium
CAGGCAGACAGGGCCTTTGCGCGAGGGAGAAGTGCCAAATACCCCTTAAGTTCAATCCGTCGTCGTAGCCATGCACCAATACGTCCAGCGACATACACACCATGCCATTCAACATACGACCAATGATCACCAACTGGAATACCGCTCGGCGGGCTTGTCGGACGGCGTTCGATCAGCGAGCGTTTGGCAACCTTGCACGCCAGGTGCTTCGCGACGAATGTCGCATCATCTAGTGCATTCCACGCAACACCCGTAAATTTCGTGCTTGCGTTATCGCCAATAACGTAAATATTCGGGTACGCCTCCAAATACTGATTAACCTCGACGCGCCCATTCTTCGCCAGTTTGAAATATTCAGCATGCTTCGCAAAGAACGGATGATTGGCAACGCCCGATGTCCATATAGTTGTATGCGTCGACGTTTTCTTGCCATCAATATAGATAAAATCATCGTCCAGCGCCTGGACTTTATGGTTTTCCATAACCTTTACACCTAGTTTCTGTAGTTGAGTTCGAACCTTGCGGCTTGCCGTTTCAGAAGAGCGGGGTAAGATACGCGGCGCAGCCTCAATAAGAAGAATATTGTACTTGCGGCGTTTGACATGATGATTTTCGGCAATCCGATGCATATACTCTGCCAAGGCGCCAGCTAGCTCTACGCCAGTCGGCCCAGCGCCAACTACCACGTAGTTTTTATCGAACTTTTCGTCCCTAATGACCGATTCGTGCAAAGCGCGGTTAAATTCCTTTACTTCCGTCAGTGTCTTAATGCCATAACTATGCTCGGCCATGCCACTAATATTGAAGTAGGTCGTCACGACACCCATAGCCAGAACAAGCGTATCGTACGAATAATCTTTCCTACGGCTTGTAACGAGCTTTCGTTTCGGGTCGATGGAGGTAATTTTATCCTTCACGACGGTAACATTCGGGTAATCCGCAAATATATCCGTCAACGGCACGACGGATTCGTCACGGCTGCGGCCTGTAGCGGTAGCATACAGCGTTGCATGATGCAGGAAATAGTCCTCATCGGAAATCAGTGTTACTTTGCCAATATTTTTTTTGCTGATTTCAATCGCCGCTTTCACGCCGGCAAAACCGCCACCCACGATAACTGTCCGCATGTACCCTCACTTTTTTTGTTCTTATGTGCTTATGGTAGCAGAAATACAACAGATTATTCCATATCTCTCTCGATTTTTATCACTATATTTCTTATACTAATGAGCGATGAACCAACTTTCCCTTGACGCCGCCATAAATGAACTTCGACAATTCGTAGGACAAGAAAATGCATTCCGCACCGTACTTCTTTTAATCGGGCTAATTATTGCATCGTATATCTTGAGTAAATACGTTGGCCTGATCATGATCAAAATCGCGCAAAAAATTGCCGTTCAATCAGACAATACGTCGAATCTTGAAAAATCCGTACAGCTTCGCCAAGTAGAAACTTATCTCAGTATCGCCGTCGCGGTAATGCGAGCATTAGTCGTCGCCGTTGCTACCTATATTGCTTTCCGAACGCTCAGCCCAGCACCGAATCCAAGCGGGATTGCAGCAATTGGTGCCGGTACGTTCTTTATCGTGTTCGCCGGCCAGACGCTCGGCATGCTCCTGCGTGACGTTACCGCCGGTACGCTAATGATTACCGAAAACTGGTTCCATGTTGGCGACTTTATTAAAGTGGAGCCATTTATGGATGTATCTGGCGTCGTGGAGCGTTTTACACTTCGGTCAACCAAAATCCGTAGCCTGAACGGAGAGGTCATTTGGATGCATAATCAACAGATTCAGGCTGTGCATGTAACCCCGCGTGGTGTTCGCACATACGCTGTCGACGTCTTCGTACGCGACCGCGAAAAAGGGGAGGCAACCCTCAAAGAGCTGATGGACGCCATTCCTGTCGGGCCGATGCTGCTTGCACAAAAACTTCGGATTCGCCGTGTTGAGCGCTGGAATAATAATCTTTGGCGCATTACTATCAGCGGACAAACAGCCCCGGGTAGGGAATGGCTTGTCGAGCGGTTTTTCGTTAACGCTATTAAAGATGTCGATGAAGACGTAGAAAAGAAGGATCGTATCTTCGTTTACGAGCCACTTGCACGATTCGATGACCCTATCGCCGAAAAGAAGTTCAAGCGCGCCGTCCGTGCCGCAAAGAACGACTAACACTTTCCGTTCGGATAATAAATGTGATATTATCGAACATGTCTAGGGGCATAGTACAACGGTTAGTATAGCGGTCTCCAAAACCGTAGATTGAGGTTCGATTCCTCATGCCCCTGCCAATATAAATGACACACTGTCAAAGGTGTGTTATTTATATTTATAGTATAATAACGAATATAAATACACACAAACCCCAACTGCATTACACCGTTTAATGCAGTTGGGTCTGACATAAAAGCCATTAAACCGCAGTTACATGATTAAGAGTACTAAACTATTCGTCTTGACAGTACTATCATTTTGCTAATAAAGAAAACAGTGGCTAAACCGCTCCAGTGGTATCAGAAACAAAGATATGTATACTAATTGTATGGATAATAATTTATATAAACATACTAAAGGTTACCTTGCAGTGGTGTTTGACTTTGATGGAGTGATAGTCGACAGCGAAGACCACTGGGGTGGGGTTGAGAACCCTTATATTAAAAAACACACCAGCAGATACCCGTTCGAGTTAATGACTCTATTGAACTAAAACTGAGCGCCGGCTCGCATAGCAATCTTATAAAAGATATCATCGAGAATTTTGCACCCAGGTTCATACCCGGCAGTAAGCTTATCTATGCAGGTGACACGGGAGACAAAACGGGCTATTTTGATCGAGATGCACTACTGGAAATCGGCGTACAGGTAGATGAACACGGAAAGATGCCAGATGTAATCTTCCTATACGGAGAAAAGAATTGGCTAATCCTAGTGGAATCCGTAACGTCCCACGGACCAGTTGATGGCAAGCGACACCATGAACTCTCTAAGTTATTCTCCGATTCAACAGCAGGAATCGTATATGTGACGGCGTTTCCGACTAGAACTTTAATGGCAGGTTTTTTGTCTGGCATTGCATGGGAGACAGAAGCCTGGGTGTCAGAAAGCCCATCGCATCTAATTCATTTCAACGGCGACAGGTTCTTAGGTCCGCATAACTAAACTGAGTTATAGAATTTAACAATCTCTCCATGCGAATTACTTTTGGCCCGTAGGGGTAATAGGATATAGTAAAGCGTATGAGAATTGAGAAAAAGATCTTACCCGAATATTTTGAGCTTGTCCTGAGTGGCAAAAAAACATACGACTTCCGATTGGCTGATTTTGACATAGCAGAGGGAGATACGCTTGTTCTTAAGGAGTGGAACGGGCAACAGAAAGCCTTCACTGGCAGAGAAATTGAAAAGCAAGTAACTTATGTGGGCAAAACAAAGGGTGATACTACGTGGTCTCGGGAGGACGTAGAAAAATTCGGCCATCAAATAATAGCTTTTAAATAAGCAAATACGAAAGAAATGTCATGCATAAATCTATTTCAGTAATAAAAGAGAAAAGTACGGGCGAGCAGCGAGTCATCCTAACTCCACGTGAAGTCGGACAGTTTATTGATAGTGGATTTGAAGTGTTTGTTGAGACGGAGGCGGGTGTAAGACTTGGCATATCTGATGAGTCATATGCGAACGCAGGAGCGCACGTCGTTGATACCGAGACCGCTTGGAATTCCAGTAAATTGATCCTGAAGTACAAACCGCCAACTGATGAGGAATTTCAGTATCTCAATGCGGATAAGGTAGTTGGAGCCGTGTATCACGCCGAAGGCAATAAAGCGTTGGTTCAAAAGCTGCTCGACTCTAAAGCAGCCGCCTATAGTTATGAGTTCTTCTGCACGCCAGATGGCACCTTCCCACTCTCCGTCGCTAGTAGCGAAATTGCAGGTAAGGTGGCAGTCATATATGGCGCATACCACCTTCAGCGACAACTAGGTGGCGAGGGTGTGCTGCTTGCACCGGTTGTTAATGTCATACCTCCGAAAGTGCTTGTTATTGGCTATGGTAATTCGGGTGGAGCGGCTGCACGCTTGACTGCGGCTATGGGGGCACAAGTGACTGTGTTGGGTACTAACCGTGAAAAACTAAGAGCCTTTCAGGCTACTATGCCGAGTAATACTCGCTGTTTAATTAATACACCAGAGATCCTCGAAGAAGAGATTAAACAAGCAGATCTCGTGATCGGCGCCATACTAATCTCCACTTATGATACTCCGCCTATGGTGACGGAAGATTTAGTGAAGAAGATGAAAAAGGGATCAATGATCGTTGATGTTACCGCCGGGTATGGCTCTGGCTTTTTGCCAACGTTTGATAAAAGTACCACTTTTGCCGAGCCGGTGTATGAGCGATTCGGTGTACTGCACTGTAAGATCGATGTACTACCTCTTGCATATCCTGTCACGACGGTTGACGCAATGTCACAACACCTTGCCCCGTACCTGGTGAATTTTGCAAATGCAGTCTACGATTCATCAATTGAAGATCCTACATCCGAAGCCGGAAAAATCGTAGAGAATGGTCAAATTACTCACCAAGAAGTACAGCGACACTTCGACAATTATCATGGCTGATATTGCTCTAGCAAACTATGATCGACGTGCCGATTTCTATGACCTAGAATTCAACGACACAACCGACCGCACGCTCGTTGAATCGCTCATTTCAATTGATACTAAGAGGATACTTGAGATTCCGAGCGGCAGCGGAAGAAATATGTGGCTGGCCGACAGTTCGAGTACAGTCGTGTTCGCTGACCTATCGCAGGCAATGGTGGATCATGTAAGCTATAAGCTAAAGGCAGCAAATCTCCAGCACTCAAAAGCAACGGCAGTGCAGGCTGATATGACCTCCTTCAATCTTGGCTCGTTTGATTTGATATTGGTGCCTCGTGAGGGCTTTCAAATGCTACCAAAGAGCCTAGCAGCTGACGCATTGATGAATCTTTCAAATGGCCTTACAGCGAATGGGTTGCTATATATCGATATTGCAAAGCTGAATTCGCCTCAGGCTGATGCGAGACTACCTAAGTATATCCTTGAACAAGATGGATCATTGCATCTCGACTTGAATAAGCAGATAAGTGATAAATATATTGTGCGCCACCACCAATCGATCTATAAAGATGGCCAGCTGCACGTAATATTCAAATATAAAGTTCAACATGAGAGCGAAGAAGAGGATTTTGTATCTCGTTTTGAACTCGAAGACTATTCAGTCAGTGAGTTCGATGAGCTAGTACGAAGCGCGGGGCTTAAGATAGAGACTGTTTATGGAAATTACGATAAAGAAGAATATTCAGAAGAAAGCAGTCGAATGATCTTTCTTCTAAGGAGAGTGTGATGACGGAGTTTAAAGAAATAATCGAGTTTGATGTTGGTACGTTTGACGATTCACGGAATCTCTACTATACCCAGTATTTCAATGAATATTATTACGACGCATTTCGGCCAAATCAAGGTACAGAAGTAGTGTTAGATATTTTGAAGCGTGACGGCAAGTCGGGAAAGTGGCTGGATCTCGGAGCTGGACCTGCAACTTTATTTTGGAGTCTCATGTTACGTGATATCAATGAACTCCACTGCAACGAATTGTATATTGAAGGACTAAAAGTACTCGACGACTTTTTAAAAGGCGATTCGGTGCCGCAGTGTTATAAGGATGTGATGAATATGTACGGTATTGACTCGCAACATCTTGTTAATATGCGAACACTGCCTAGAAAGTACTATATATTTGACGCACTGACTGAATGGCCTTCAGACTTATCACACAATTACGATCTCATCACGGGATTTGGTGTGTTTGGGCTGACGACGAACCCCGAGGATTACATACGCTGTTTTGAATACATGCGCGACTTTCTTAAAGATGATGGTCATGCGATTGGCGCCAATTGGATACGTAGCCAGTCATTTATCGACAAAGGGAACACAGATAATAGGTTTATGAATATGGATCTTATTAAGCGGGCGGCGGAGCGATACGATTACCAGATTCTGCATCTCTCAGAAGAGCGTATTGAAAATGACGAGAACTATGACAAGGTACTTGTCTGGAGTTTATGTAAATTATAATAAAACATAGTTGTCATTAGACAAAATTTGTTATAATAAATACGGTATCCATGGTGGAGGATGCAGATCCTTAACACCTCTAGTAGACAGGACGTAGCTATGACACAGTCACAGCCTAATACGTTTGCACGAGTTGGCATGTCACACGTGACGCGACGCCTCGGGCAGCCGTACGAAACACGCATGGCAAAGTTGGACGGCGTGCACATCAACACAAGCTCGCAGCCCAACGCAAACCCTCACTTTGGCACGCTGACCACATTAATGTGTGTAGCGGCTGTGGCAGAGGAGATGAGTGACCACTTCGGTAAACCTGTTCAGATAACGTTCGACCAGCTTGAAAACGCACCAGACAGAAAAGTGCAGGGCCTGAAAACGCGCATCGTCAAGGGCCAGGAGATCGAATACCAAATCAGTCTCCAAGACTCAATTCTGTCGAGCGGCACTTCGCTTGTGCAGGAGAATATGAAAACGTTCAAGAGTTTGTTTGACTTCTTTGAACAGGAGACCGGCGTACCGTTCCGCGTGCGGAGCTATCATGAGTGCCAAGCGGATCCGCTCTTTAGGACTTCGCTACTGAAGGTGCTAAATGACATCGAGCACTTCGGTCCGATTGTCTCACCTTCGGGTGAGGCTATTCGTCTCCGGTTTCCGTGCCCGACTTGTAAATGGGTCGATAAGGGCTCAGTATACACTCGTGTCATCGAGCAGGCTGAAGATGAGATCCTGTTCGAGGCCTTTTGTCCCGATCATGGCGAACACCAAGCGAGACTCGCTGTTGATTCGGACGACTTCTTCGACACAAACACTCCTCTGCGCGACATCGCGAAAGTCCCCGGACTGATCGAAGCTGCGCGGCAAGACAAGCTGATGCCCATGATGATTGATGGGCGCGACTGGTCTGGGCGCTGGGACAGGTGTGTTCATGTTCCCGGTGTCAGTCGGCTTGGCTACGATGCGTCTGAGCTGCCTGCGCGAGTTTATTCGCCGGTAGTCACCGATACACTCGGCGCTAAACTATCCAAGTCCCTATATGTGGGCAGTATGTATTCGGAGATGCCTCGTGGCTTCGCTGACTTCAACGACTTCATGGAAGTCTACGGGGAAAGTGGTCTACAGACGCTCTGGGAGCATGTGCGTGAATGGTCGCGCGATCCTGCGTACATGGACCGAGACTCGTACACGATCACATACTTCATGCTTCTCCTCGGTGGGAAGCTTGGACCTGCGAACATTATGGGATAGAATGAATACACATATGCCGCAATTGCCGTTTCCTTTCGATGAACAAGATGAGTGGCCGCAGACTTGTGTATTAATTAGTCTGATGCCTCAATATGCCCACGCTTTAGTTTCGGGCGAAAAGAAGTACGAGTACCGAAGAGGTAAGTTCATCGACAGGCCTGTAACGGCTTTCGTGTACGCAACAAGGCCAAAGAGTAAAGCGGATAATGGCTTGCCGAGTGCTCAAATATTAGCCATAGCGAAATTTGGCACTCCTTTGATCGGGCTTGAAGAGACGATCAGAGCCAAAGAAGAAGAGCAGACAGGCTCAGAGGAGATGATGCGAGAGTGGTTACGTGGATTCACGACTGCTTCTGCACACCCCATTGATCGCTTTGAGGTCCTTAAAGAGACTATTAGCCTAGAAGAGATGACAAGTCAGTTTCCAAGCTTCCGGCCTCCACAAAGGTATCTAATGCTCAACCGTAATCTGCCACTTTTAGATTTTCTCAAAAAAAGAAGTGGCATCGACCTGTAGAAAGAGGTGATAAGAAGGGTGTCGCGGAGATTAATTTCTCTGCGGCATCCGCTTATTACATTTAAAAAGTGAAATTATTATAATGCAAAATCCGACAACCCCACAACTTGGCAGTCATCTCATTATTGAAGTATGGAACGCAAAAAATCTTGAAGATGAGGATTATATTCGAAATGTCTTGATTGAGATGACAGAAGCAGCTGGTGCCACGTTGCTGAAGACCTTTCTACACCACTTCGGGGAAGGCTTTGGAGTCACTGGTATTGCAGTACTGGCTGAGTCTCATGTTAGTATTCACACTTGGCCGGAACATAACTATGCGGCTATCGATGTGTTTATGTGTGGCGACGCAGACGTACATAAAACTATACCTGTAGTGAAGACTTCTTTCTCTACGGAATTAGTTGATATTACGACATTCCCTCGTGGGATTCTTGAGAACTCTCGCATTCCGGGCATTGAATCTCTGGTGTAAGAGCGGGTGCCTTCCTTTGTTTTGAACACTGTATCGATGGATGTCGCGTATAGGTTAGTATATAGGTCTCCAAAGCCTAGGATAGCGGTTCGATAGCGAGGAGTAAGACGGGAAAGCTACCTCTTCGTTTTTCGGGATGTGCGATATGTATAGATAATTACATATGCCTCATTTCCTCTCTCGTGAGAAACATATTACACCACAATAGGTTCGGTAATCGTCCTTTAGCCCCTGCCAATATAAATGACACACTGTCAAAGGTGTGTTATTTATATTTATAGTATAATAACGAATATAAATATACACAAACCCTAACTGCATTACATAATATAAGATACCTAGAACAAGCTTTACAGAGGCGGACTTTACATGCACGATAACGAACTTTGGCAGGTCTATAACGATAACGGTACGGTCGTAATGGGGAAGGGTGCTCCGAAGGAAGAGTTTAATTCTAACTCTAGCCTTATCATGGGAAACTCCCACATATGGTTTTGGAAGGCTAATGAGAATGGTGTTAGCATTTTACTGCAGAAGCGCTCATTATCAAAGCCTAATAAGCCTGGCTGGTTTCATATTTCAGCAGGGGGCCACATCAACGTAGGGGAAAGCCCCGTACAGGCCGCGGTGCGAGAAACTCAAGAAGAAATGGGCCTATCAATCGATGAGGCAAAGCTCCACTTTGTACAGGCAGTGCGAATTATAGAGAAAGATCCACGAGACATCGTTAATGTTTTTCTTTATCAACTTAAGGGCGACGAGGAATTCACTTTCGTGGATGGTGAAGTCGACTCATATGAGTGGCGCTCTTTAGATAATTTTAAAGAAATTACCAAAAACGCGGCGGAAAACAATTTAGTACCCCAGGGTTCTTTGTATTTCGGCACTTTAATAGCTGCACTTGAGTACATCAGCCAATAGTTAGAACTACTCAACATAGCCAATAAAAACACTTTACCTCTGGTTAGTGTAGCTTACTTTATTATCGTACAGCATGGCGTAATATTAGCTTACCGTCACGACTAGGGCGTCCCGGACTAACTACTGCAAGCTTCGACGGTCTCGTACAGTTTACTCGTATGAGTGAGGTAGCGAGTAGGTCAATTGCCATACTAGCCTCATCTCCGTCGACGATCCAGAGCACATACTGCTCAAGCCCTCCAATTGCCCATCGCTATCGAAGTTCTTGATGATAACATGGAGTTCGTGATAGTAGTACTCCTCGCTTATGAGCCACAGGTTCATGACCCATGCCTCCCGATTAGTCCACCCATTGTACTCGGCGGCTAGAGTTCGTGTTGCTTCAGCTACGCTGTGTATGGTCTCCTCCTTTACCTTACGCAAAGGCCCCGCTAGCACGGAGTCGCATGGCAATGGTGTCACAGGTGGAGATTCCGCTTGAAAATAGCAATAAAAGAATCAATTATTTTCAGGAGCGAATACTACCTTGACGCCGTTGCTCGACTCGTATAATTGATCAGTACGTGAAGTAAGGAGTTAAAAAATAGTCAGTTTCCTATATAATCAGCCATAGGAAGGCTCATGTTTCACGCTCTGCGAGAAAACAGGAGTCTTCTTTTTATATATTTAATCTGCTTGACGCAAATACCCCTATGGGGTATAATTAAATTATGAAGAAAGAAATGAAACCACGCGCGATTCGTCGTCTGAAAATCATTGAAGGTCAGATTCGCGGTCTACAAAAAATGGTCGAAGAAGATACCTACTGTATCGACATCATCACCCAGGCCTCGGCAATTAAAGAGGCGCTGTCGAGTGTTGAAGACTTATTGTTAGAAAATCACTTAAGCACCCATGTCATTCACCAGGTAAGAAGCGGCGACGAGGCGCAAGCAACCGAAGAGATTCTGAAAGTATATAAATTGAAGCGCAAGAAATAGCTATAGGTATTTAGGAGGGATAGAAAATGGCAAAATATACATGTCCGATGCATCCAGAGGTTATCAGCAATGAGCCGGGGGTATGCCCGAAATGTAATATGAATCTAGTGTCTGATGATGATACGGAAGACGAAACCAACGGTGATCATGACCATAGTAATCCATCGGCCACCGCGCATGGCAGCGTATACGCTTGTCCAATGCATCCAGATGTCACATCAGATAAACCGGGTATGTGTCCGAAATGCCACATGGCGCTTGAGAAGACTAAACGATCATCGCACGACCAACATGACCATCACGACAAGCATGCTGGCCACAATCCAAATATGTTCAAGCAGAAGTTTTGGCTGAGTCTACTACTAACTATCCCAACACTGTTGTTCTCTCATACTGTTCAAGGTTGGTTTGGCTTTGATCTAATGTTCTCAGGCAGTGAATATATTCCTGCTATTTTTGGAACGATTATCTTTTTCTATGGTGGCTTAGTATTCCTGAAGGGTGCAAGAGCGGAGCTTGCGGCTCGCCAGCCGGGTATGATGACACTCATCTCGATGGCAATATCTGTGGCGTTCGTCTATAGCCTGCTTGTCACATTCAAGGTGGTCAGCGGTATGGACTTCTGGTGGGAACTCGCCACGCTAGTGACGATTATGCTGCTCGGCCACTGGCTCGAAATGGCGTCCGTCCAAAATGCACAGGGCGCACTCAATGAGCTTGCCAAGCTACTGCCTGACGAGGCAGAGCTAATCGACGGCGATACAACGAAAAAAGTCTTGATTAGTGAACTGAAAGTCGGCGACTTGCTACTAATCCGCCCAGGCGCTGGGGTGCCAGTTGATGGTGTGGTCGTTAAAGGCTCGTCCGAGGTCAATGAATCTATGCTCACCGGCGAATCAAAGCCGGTAGCCAAAAAGCCAGATAGCGAAGTGATTGGTGGCACAATTAACGCCAGCGGCGCACTGACGATCAAAGCGACAAAAGTGGGTAATGATACGGCACTCGCCGGTATTATGAAACTCGTCGAAGAAGCGCAGACCAGCAAGTCAAATACTCAGATACTAGCCGATAAAGCCGCGTTTTACTTAACTTTTGTTGCCCTTGGCGCAGCGCTGATTACTTGGATTGCGTGGTGGATTGCGGGCGCATCGGCCGGATTTATTTTAGAGCGTATTGTAACGGTGCTAGTAATCGCCTGTCCGCACGCCCTTGGCCTCGCCGTACCACTTGTCACG
>JALRDG010000067.1 GCA_023257055.1 Candidatus Saccharimonadia bacterium
CGGCGATTGGGTCAGTTGATTGTAATGACATATTCTATTCCTTTCCTTCTTACCAACTACTCTTTGTAATACCTGGGATTTCACCCTTTGAAGCTTTTTCACGGAAGTTGATACGATTAAGACCAAACTTTCGCATGTAGCCACGAGGTCGACCTGACAATACGTCGCGGTTCTTCCAACGAGTTGGACTACTGTTTCGTGGCAACGCCTGTAGGCCTTCGAGGTCACCGAGCTCTTTGAGTTCGGCGCGCTTTGCAGCATATTTCTCGATCATTTTCTTGCGCTTTTCGTCGCGTGCGATCATAGATTTTTTAGCCATTAGCGTTTGCCTCCTTCTTTTTCAAACGGCATGCCGAATTTTTCGAGCAGTGCGCGTGAGTGTGCAGCAGATTCGTTCTTGATAACGAACGTAATTTGTAGGCCGTGTACAACCTGCGTTTCTTCGAACGTTAGTTCTGGGAAAATTGACTGCTCAACGATACCTAGGTTGTAGTTACCGCCGCGGTCAAACTTGCCAGGTACGCCGTGGAAGTCACGAACACGTGGCAAACCGACGTTAACAAGACGATCGAGGAATTCGTACATGCGAGCACCGCGAAGCGTAACACCTACGCCTACTGGCGCACCCATGTTCGCACGAATTTTGAAGGTTGCAATTGATTTTTTAGCTAGGCGCTCAACAGGTGCCTGGCCGGTAATTTTCGTTAGCGTGTTCTTGACAGTTTCAAGATGACGCTTGTCGTCTTTTTTCTTGCCCGTTCCAACGCTGACCGTAATTTTTTCAAGCTTCGGTACTTGGTGTACGTTAGCAAGTTCAAGTTCGGCCTGAAGTTCTTTGACGAAGGTATCTTTGTACAAAGCTTTCAAGCGAGGAGCAGTCGTAGTGGTAGCTTTCGCCATTACTTAATCTCCTTGTTTTTTAGCTGGCGCGCAACGCGAACTTTGTTGCCATCGGCATTTCTTACAAGTCCTACGCGGCTCGTTGCACCAGTTTTCTCATCAATAACCAATGCAACCTTGCTGATTGGCATAGCGACATGAATGTCTTTTTTGCCACCAGTTGGGTTAAGTTGGCTTGGTTTGACGTGGCGGTGACTCAGGCCAACACCTTCGATAAGAACAGTTGAGTCCTTAGTGTTTACCTTGAGTACCTTACCTGTCGTACCTTTATTTTTACCAGCTACGATCTTTACGAGATCGTCTTTACGAATACGTGCCATAATTAGAGCACCTCCGGAGCAAGGCTGATAATCTTGCTGTATCCCATATCACGAAGTTCGCGTGGCACAGGGCCGAATACACGAGTCGCTTTCGGGTTTTTGTCGTCGTTAATGATAACAGCGGCGTTGTCGTCAAATGCGATCGTACTGCCGTCTTTGCGCTGAATTTGGTCGCGGGTACGAACAACTACAGCCTTAACGACTGATTTCTTCTTAACGTTACCCGTTGGGTTTGCCTGCTTGACGGTCGCGACGATAACGTCACCAACACGTGCGTAGCGGCGGCGTGTACCACCGAGAACACGGATACAAAGGATTTCCTTCGCACCGCTGTTGTCGGTTACTTTGAGTCGGCTTTCTTGTTGGATCATTATGCCTTCTCCTCTACTGCCGCGTCGTCTTTCAGCTCGAGTGTACCGACAGATTTCTTCAGAACCTTTGAAAGTGTAAAGCTTTTGGTCTTAGAAATTGGGCGTACTTCTGAAATAACGACAAGATCACCTTGCTTTGCGTCGTTCTTCTCATCGTGAGCAGTGTATTTACGGTTAACAGTGTACTGCTTACCGTAAATAGGGTGAGTCTCACGACTAGTAACAGTGACGGTGATAGTCTTGTCGCGTTTGTCTGACGTGACTGTTCCGGTCAATGTCTTGGCCATATTAGTTACTCTCCTTCTGCTCAGCGATTTCTAAGCTACGAATAGCGGTCGAAAGTCGAGCAATCTCTTTGCGAGTACTACCAAGAACACGTGGATTCACGAGTTCACCGGCAGCATGTGAGCGCTTTGCCTCAATAAGATCCTGGCGCTTTGCAGCGAGGTCTGTACGAAGTTGCTCGATAGTAGGCGTAGTTTCGGTTGTTTTCTTGTCAGCCATAATTACGCTTCCTCTCGCATGATAAATTTAGTTTTTACAGGTAGCTTGTGTGCCGCAAGACGCATAGCTTCACGAGCTACTTCTTCTTGTACGCCCTTCATTTCAAAGAGTACGGTACCAGCTTTTACCTTTGCGACGAAGAATTCTGGATTACCCTTACCGCCACCCATCTTAAGACCAAGGGCCTTGCGAGTGATTGGCACGTGAGGGAAAATACGAATCCAAATCTTACCACCACGCTTGATGTAGCGGGTCATTGCCTGACGAGCTGACTCAATTTGGCGTGAGGTAATGTCGACGTTGCCCTGAGCTTGCAGAGCGTAGTCACCAAAGGCGATATAGTGGCCGCGAGTCGCGTTGCCGTCGTTCTTGCCTTTGCGGACTTTTCGATACTTAGTTTTTCGTGGTAACAGCATATCGATTAGCTCCTTTCACCCTTGTATATCCATACCTTAACACCGATGATACCAGCTGGCGTCTGTGCACGAGCAGAGTGGAAATCGATGTCAGCACGCAGCGTATGCAGAGGCACTGAACCTTCGATTACCTTTTCTTTTCGGGCCATTTCAGCATTGTTCAATCGGCCAGCAACCTGGATACGAATACCCTTGGCGCCAGCGTTCATGGTGTTCTGTGCGCTCATTTTGATTGCACGACGGAAGTTGATACGACGTTCAAGCTGACGAGCGATGTTTTCAGCAACAAGCTTGGCAGATAGTTCTGGACGACGTACTTCTTCTACGTTAATACGAACTGGAAGGCTAGCGATCTTTTCGATCTGACCTTTGAGCTCGGTAATGCCTGCACCACCACGACCGATAACAACACCGGCCTTAGCTGTATGAATCGTTACCGTAATAAGATTAGCTGAACGCTCGATCTCAATGCGGTCGATTGTAGGACGAGATGCGAAACGCTTCTCGATTACTTCACGGATCTTGTGATCCTCGGCAAGCCAAAGAGCGTAGTCTTTCTTGCTTGCAGTAAACCAGCGTGAACTCCAGTTTTTGTGGACTTGCAGGCGGAAACTAATTGGGTTTACTTTCTGGCCCATATTATTTCTCCTCCTTAGCAGGTGTTGCAGCCGGCTTCACAGCT
>JALRDG010000008.1 GCA_023257055.1 Candidatus Saccharimonadia bacterium
CTAGCAGCGCCAGCTTGCGCCAGTTTGGCACGCGGATGCGCTGGGTTTTCAAGGTGCTGGCTGGAGTTGTTTTTAGACGCTTTAGCAGCTCGTAGTAATAGTAATAGCTGGCGCGCACCGCGGCCCGGGAATTTGCAGGCAGGTCGTTAATGGCGCGGTCGGCAACGGCAAAGTCCTGCTCGATGTCTGCCACAATTGACTGCTTGGTGGTTTCGTCGAAGCCCTCGAACTGTACGCTGGGGAAGTATACCCTACCAAGTTCGTTGTAATCTGCCTGCATATCACGCAAAAAGTTCACCTTTTGGTAGGCTGCGCCCAGCTTTTGTGCGCTGTTAATGGCCGCTTGGTACTTAGCTTCGTCGCCCAATACAAACACGCGCAGGCACATCAGCCCCACGACTTCCGCCGAGCCGTAAATGTAGCGCGCGTATTCTTGCTGAGTGAACGTTGTCGCCGTCAGGTCGGTGGCCATGCTTTCAAAAAACGGATGAATCAGTGATTCATTTATGCCATACTGCCGAGCGGTCAGGGCAAAGGCATGCAAAATAGGGTTTGTGGAGTAGCCATTAGCAACTGCCGCCATCACGTCACGTTCTAGGGCTGCTAGCTGCTCGGCAGCGTCGTTACCCCGGTACGTATCGACTACTTCGTCGGCAATGCGCACCATGCCGTACACTGCGTATATATGGTGGCGAATAGCACGGTCAAACAGGCCGCTGCTGAGTGAAAAGAGGTTGAATAGCGCTTGGTGAGGCGCTCGGCAAGTTCGTAGCTGGTTCTGGCGTATAGCTCCATTACACATTCCGCCCCTCTAGTTGGGTAATCAGGCTGGTGAGTTCGGCGGTGCGTGCATCGCTCGGTAGCTGTGCCAGGTTGGTATGAGCGGCCGCAAAGTAGTATTCCGCCAGGTCTATTGTTTTTTGGCGAGCACCCGAACTAGTCAAATCGGCTTTTATGGCTTGCAGCTGTTCTTCGGTGGCGTCTTGCCTACCGAACCAGGTGAATCGTTCGTGTTGCTCGGGCGTCATCAGTTCGGTGTGATAGCGCACCAGCAGGGTTTGTTTGCCCTCGCGCAGGTCGCTGGTGGTCGATTTGCCAGTTTGTTGCTCGTCGCCAAATACACCCAGTAGGTCGTCCTGTATTTGGAACGCCACGCCCATGTTGGTCGCGAATCGTTCCAGCGTGGCCAGGGTATCGTTGTCGGCACCTGCGCAGTATGCGCCCGAAAGCAGGGGCCCGATGAAGCTGTAGCTCGATGTTTTGTAGCGGTACACTGTTAGCGGGTCGTAGGGGACGCCGATAATAAATCCGGCTTCGACATCCAGCAGCTCACCCCCGATCACTTCGAAGATAGAGGTCGCCAACTGGTCGCTCAGTTTTTGCCGTACGTCGTGCGGGTAATCGCTGGTTTCAATCAGTCGGTAGGCTTCCGAAATCAGGCTGTCGCCTCCCAGTAGCGCCGCACTGTTGGCATAGTGATGCGCCCGGGTCGGGTCGGCGTGAGGGCTGTAGCTATCGATGTAGCGGCCGGTCAGGTTTTTCACCCCATGGCGCATGGTGTCTTGGTCGATGATATCATCGTGCACCAGCATGGCGATATGAATGAATTCCTGGGCAAGCGCTACGGGCAGCACGCGCTCGTCGAAGCCGCCATTGCCCACCATGGTTAAATGGGGGCGGATGCGTTTGCCGCCCGCCACCGCCACTTCGGCGATGTGGTCCCAAAATGCCGCGTACGAATCGTGTATCATGGCTGCTTGCCGTCGCCGCTCAGTAAACAGTGCGCGCATATGCGCGTCTACCAGTGTGCGGGTGTAATCAAGCGAAAGTTCTGTTGTCGTTACAGGCGGCATGATGGGTTACTTAGCTTTACGTTCCTTTTTCTTTTCTTTGCGTTTGTCTTGGCCTTTGCTCATGCGCTTCCTTTGGTCAGTGGATATATTATACTACGATTACTGCAGTGTACCACTAAAGACTTGCCATGCCAGCAGCGTTTTGGCGACCTTCGCCATCCATAGTATATCCTTTGGGTGAATCTTTGAGCTTTGCATAACGTTCTTTTTCTTGTTGATCTATCTCAATTAGTAAGCTAAAGTAGTCAACTAGCCTACGGCGTTCGTCGTCTGTAAATTCGCGCTTTAATTGCTCTTTATCGCTCATAGCTAGACCTCCTCGCGGCTCATTATTGCTACTATCCAATTCTAAACACCCCGTGTCCGATTTGTAGCGTTCTAACCCTGTTAAAGAGTTCGTGACCTGTAAGCGGAGCCAAGCATAAGCACGATGCGAAAGCATGGTGTTTTTGCTATATAAACTACAAATGCCGACAGTCTTGCTTCTGTTATGATGTAAGCATATGATTCTTAATATTCTGCTTAAGGTACTCGCTAATTATGGGCATGTGATTGCCGTGCTTCTTCCGCTCATTCATAATGTTTTTTTGTTTGCACGTAAAATGTACAAACGAACACGAGTTCATGCATCGTTCAAGGGCTCTTCGCTATTGCTCTCTCATCTTATACAGGGCGATATTATTAACGGGCATCAGGGGAATACGCCGGCAGGGGTGCCGTATACGTATCTGATTGGAGGCCTGAACTTGTTTTCTGGTAGTCATGCAACCGGCGTGTATGTCGTGTATCTGCCATTCGAAACGGCAGCACATTTGATTGGATTGCCACGTGCAAAACAGACGTTAAAAGTACAAGTATTCCGCTCGTCAATGGAAGAGGTGGTATTGGAGGGTGATTACCCGAACTACTTCCAGTTGTTAGCCGAAAAGGGTCAACAGACCGATAGTCGGTACATGCTTGACCCGAAAGCAATGGCATTTACGATTGATTTCTGTAAAGAAGTATACTGGGAAATCGTCGGTGACGCGTTGTACTTTTATAGCGAAGACGTTCTTCCGTCGTTTAAGGTGGTTGATCAATTCATTGAAGAGATTCGCCCGGCACTAGAGCGACCGACGCCTAAAAACCATGCACGTATTCCGTATGGGCACATGACATTTACGACGTTTCTTTGCCCAATATGTAGTACAAAACTCGTCGAAGGTGAATCATGGATGCAATGTCCTGAGGGGCACGGACTATTAATCACCGGCAAGCAGATGCATGAGCGTAGAATGGGGGTATCACTAAAATATGATCCGCCAGCCTATAATGATGATCGTTCGCAAAGCTTGAAATGCCCATACTGTGCGGAGCCTATGATTGAAACACGGTTTCAAACCACCGATGTTCATATTGACCGGTGTCGCAAGTGCATGTATCGATGGGTAGATTCACTTGAAGCTCCGGGAATTCTAGGGCTGTAGCGGTATGTTAATCAGTTAATACTCTTTCATCCAATGCCAATGCGTCCAGAGGCTATTGCTGCGGGTCCAGCAGGGTGGGTTAAGCCATGAGTAAGCCAGGTTGTAGGTGCCGTTCGGGCAGGCAATCATGCTTTCGAAGAGATCTTTGCCCATGTTGGCGCCGGCATTTACTGCGGGATTGTAGCCTCCATGAAATGTCAGCTTGTTTGGATGACTATAAGCTGCGATAGCTTGGTCGATAACACGGTGTTCCGGATGGTCATACAGGCCACAGAGATAGTCGGATTTTGTAGTTGGACACTTCGGATCCC
>JALRDG010000022.1 GCA_023257055.1 Candidatus Saccharimonadia bacterium
TTGGAGAGAGGATCGGAGGCTGTCGCGGGTGCTGGTTAGAAGGCGATGTTCCAAGGAGTCGAAAGCACCGCTGACGGTGACACCATTCTGCAGGAGGAGGGTGACCCCAGGTGAGCCATCAGGGAGGCGGTAAACTTCATCAAGTCGGGTTAATAAGCTAATGAGCGACGCGCTTGAGCGGGCAAAGAATATCGATCGTGTAGTCCTAGATGGCTATCCTCGCGAACTTTCGCAGGCTGAATGGTTGGTCGAAACTCGCCCGCAGCACGAACGTGACATTCAACTTGTCGTGGTACTAGAAGTGCCGCGCGGCGAACTGATTAAACGCCTCGAAGTGCGTGGCCGTATTGACGACACGCCGGAGGCAATTGATGAGCGTCTGCGTATTTACCGTACGGAAATTTATCCAATCCTGACATATTTGACAGAAAAGGGCGTTCGTATCGCTCATGTCGATGGCACGGGCTCTGTTGGCCAAGTGCACGATAAAATCATGGAAGAGCTTGAGGCATGCAAACTGGCATAAAAACCGATGCTCAGATTCAGGCAATGCGTGAAGGCGGTAGGATTATCGCCACTATTTACCAAGACCTAAAACAATATGTCCAGCCTGGTATGAGTGAGTTGGAGATTGACGCCTGGGTGGAAGCGCAAATCAAAAAACATGGTGCTATCGCCACCTATAAAACGAGCGAAGTGAACTTTCCAAACGTTATTTGTATCAGTACCAATGAGGCTATCGTGCATGGCGTGCCAAGTGAATATGTATTGGAAGTCGGCGATGTTGTTGGGTTTGATCTTGTTATCGAATATAAGGGAATGAAGACGGATGCGGCATTCACGATGGTGGTCGGTGAAGAGCCAAAAGGTGTGAAGAAGCATTTACTGAACGTGACTGAACGTAGTTTGTATGCCGGCATCGATGCCATAAAAGGGCGTGGTACCTATACCGGTGATATTGGTGCTGCCGTTGAGAAAGTTCTTAAAGACGGTAAATTAGGAATTATTCGTGAACTCGTTGGCCATGGTGTCGGCTTAGAGATGCATATGCCACCTGAAGTGCCAAACTGGGGTCGCAAGGGAAGTGGCGTCTTGCTACAGCCAGGGGATACAATCGCAATCGAGCCGATGGCGACACTAAAGGGCGAAAAAATCCTTACTGATCAAGAAGATGGTTGGACGATCTTTACGCGAGACGGCAGCCTGGCGGCTCACTTTGAACACACGGTGCTGATTACAGAGGACGGTGCCGAAATTCTTACGCAGCTGTAGCGACACGCTTCATGCGGGGATATCCATTGACTAAAATTTGTGAGTGGTATAGATTGTAGAATGTTCAGCACAGCCGTGCTGACTTGTTCCTTACTGAGAGAGTCAAAATGTCACGTGTTTCGCATCGTTCTGTCGTTACCGGCCGAAGCCCGTTGCACTCGAGTGCACTACGGCTGAAAGATATGACTGTCGGACGCACGGTTATTCTGCTTAATACTGAAACAGGTGTACGGAAGTCCTATCGCGTACTTTCATTACCATACGTAGGACTGTCGCTGGAGCAGCAGGGGTATCGGGGTATGCATCAGCGAATTGTCATTGATCTGCTTTCGCTGCGTACCGGGCTTCGTTTTACGACAGCCCTGGCGGACATGGGAGTCATTCCGTATTCGCAGGCGCAACGCGGCGGGTGGAATCTCACGAGTTTTACGGTCGATGCTCGCAAGGCATATTTGCTGCCAGAGAGTGATCGACCGGCGGGGCGAAGAGAGAATCCTTCGTACTTCGATTTGTTCGATACTGAAGGAAATTTTGATCCCGCTCTTTGCTGATACGGAGAGGAATAGTGATGGCGAAGCGTAAGGTAAAGCAGCCGAAAAAGTTGCCGTACTACGTGTGGCAAAACCCGGAAGCAGCCAACGCTGCACGAGAACGAGCTCGTAGCGGGGCGGCTGGCCCACATTCGACTGAGCCAAACCGCCGACGCACCAAAAAGGCTCGTAACGAGCAGGCCATTAAAGAGTCGCGCGACAACGACTAGGCCAAAGCCCCTGTGTCCGATTGGATGCAGGGGCGCTTATATTGATAATTTATATGTTTTATGCTATAATATATAACGATAGGTTCTATCGCAGTTTAACAACTTACCTCTATGTTAGGAATGTGGCATGAAAAAAATGTCAGCTCGACTTCTCGTTGGCGCAGCCGTGGTAATCAGCCTGGCTGGCTGTGGCTCGCAGACGGCACACGTGTCGGAGCATGATTGGGTCAATCCTATTGGGACTGACCAGTGCTCGATTGCTGCTGGCGACCTGCTCAGCTCATCCGTTTCACTGTTCGGTCGGTCGATCGTTCAGCTCGAATCGGGTGGCGGTGGCGGCGCGCGATGCGAAGAGGGTGCGATATTCTTCTACGACAAAGATTTCGACACAATGAACGCGACGTACGAAACCAAGTCCGACGACCTGTATCAGCATCAGGAGTTACTCAAACGGCTCATGGCTGATCCTGTTGCTCAGCCGCGCATTCAGAAAGTTGGCGGCCATCAGTGGGTGACTCCCGAGCCGCAAACACTGGATGAAGATGTCTGCAGTATTAATACCGGCGACACGCTCCGCGAAATTGCCGTCCACGAGGACCAGGTTCTTGTGCGGCTTGCGGAAGGAGGTGGCGGCGGCGCACGCTGTAGTCTTGGAACTATCTTATTTGTGCCCGAGGCGCAGTTCGTTGCCATGAACGATCAGTACGAAGCAGTGACGCAGGCGATCGATGAGAATCGCAAGCTTGTTGACGAGTTGGTCGCGCAGCGACCGACGAACCCTCGGCTGTACTCAGGAGAATTTTCTGGCTGGGTCGACGAGGAACCGTACGGACTTGATGGCGCTACGTGTCTCATCGACGAGATGAACGTGCTCGCGGAAATCGGTGTCGCCGACGACGGCCGTCGCCTGATGGAAGTCGTTACCGGTGAGAACCCGATTCCGGAAGCAGTCGACTACACTGCATGTAATACTGGCGTGCTGTTCTTTTCAGGGAACTGACACATTCACGAACGGAGGTAAGGAGCGTTGAACGCGGGCAGGAGAGACAATTTCCTGCCCGCTTTATTTTGTGTCACAGAACTTTTCTACGGGTGATATATTTTTATTGTCAAAAATGCGCCATAAGCGCTATAATAAAAGGCATGCAAGAAAATTCTCGCTACGCCGTAGGGTTAGATATCGGTACGACGACCATTCGATGTGTGGTCGGACATATTGACGCCACTACGGGAACACCGACGATTGTCGGTGTTGGTAGCGCTCCAAATAGCGGCATGCGAAAAGGGGTGGTAGCGCACCTTGGTGGGCCAGCGGCAGCAATTGACGCAGCACTCGGCGAAGCAGAACGAATGAGCGGGTACCAGGTGAACGCCGCCAGCATCGGCATTAATGGTACGCATATCATTAGTACTAAAGCAGATGGCATGATTGCGGTCGGGGCAATGGACCATGAAATCAGTCCAGACGATTTGCTGCGGCTCGAGGAGGTTGCGACCACCGGTAAGGTGCCAGCGAACCGTGAGATTCTAGAGGTTGTACCGCATAGTTATCGGCTTGATGGCCAAGATAATATCAATTTTATGGAACGTTATTCCTTTATTGAGTGGGACATCGCACGCTATCTCAATGAATCTTCCGGTTTTCTTCAAATGCTTTCATTTATTAACATGGCATCGCCTGTTATTAGTTTTTTTATTCCTATTTTCTTTCTCATTTTTCCTTTTATTATTCTCAAATTACAAGGTATTCCTATAGACGTCACTACTTATTTTAATACTCTTAAA
>JALRDG010000054.1 GCA_023257055.1 Candidatus Saccharimonadia bacterium
CACTTGCCGGAATAGACGGCCTTTCCGGTTCGTAAAACACGATCGCATCGTTCCAGTTACGCTTTTTTCCAGAACCCGCTGCCGGCAGGAATTTCACGAATGTACCCTCTGGCAATGAAATACTTCTACCATCGACCTGGACCTCAACTTCATGAGCGATGCGCCCATTTGCCGCATATGGGCTCTTCATGTGGAGTTCCATGAGCTCTTGCTTAAAAGACATCTGTCAATCTCCTTAATTTAGAGGGTTGTATCCTAGGCCTTTATAGGCCGACGATACCGTGAAGCATACTGGCGCATATAGACCAGCTGATCAGGCACGCCAAGCTCGACACACGAACCGTTCAGCTCCGGAAACACAAATAGTGTCCGTGGCAACGGGTTCTCGTCAGCAGGCTGCGAGGGAGGATTGACAATAACTACCGCGTTCCAAAGATGCGAAAGCCTACCTGTTGCCGGGTTCACGACGGGAGGAAAAATAACTTTCGTTTTCGGGAACAGCAACACGAAACTGCCGTCTCGTACCCGCACGCTAACGTGCTCACCAAGGTAAATAAACTGTTCACGAGGCTTGCGGTTTGGTCAGCGCCGAAGTGCATCACGGAGTACGTCGTTGAACGTACGACTTTCCATTTTGTACACCTTCGATTGATTGAAAAGAACTATAATATTATACCATATTCTAAAGAAAACCCTCCGCTGCGAAGCGGAGGGTAGAGTGGGCTCATATTTCAGAGCCCACTCGGGGTGGATAAGGAAGGAAGATCAGCCGGCGCGACGCGCCAACTCATCTGAGTACATTTTCATGCACTCACTGAGATCTATGACAGCCATGGCAGCTGCGTCCGACGAACAGTTGAGCGTCGGTGCGCCTTCCTGCCCATCATCGGAGTTGCCAGTATCGACCGGGCTACCAGTCGCACCAGACAGCTTCACGACCTCGGGTCGCAGGGCCTCGTTCGTACTGATCTGAATCCGGTACACAACCGTGCCACCGCGTTCGGCATACACCTGCCACGTGTCAGAAGTCAGCGGCAGGAATTCAGCCAGCCTACCAGCGGGGTCACCCCCAAAGAAGGCCGGCTCCTTGGCGTTGATTTCGTTCGTGACACGGTCCTGCATCGTCGGAAGATCGACCATCTCGTTGATGTCACTGTGCATGTACATCGTCTGGTCGTTCAGTTCGCCGGATGTTGCCGCGTCCGCGGGAATCACCGAATAGGTGGTGATCCGCTGCGAATCGCCCTTGGCGGGCTTCAGCGGGGTCACCCAGTACAGACGACCGTCTTTAGCGCTCTCGAGCAGGAACTCCGAAGAGTTGCCCATCTGAGAAGACACCGAGGAGGCCTCCATGCCGAACCCGCGCAGCCACTTATCCAAAACACCGGCGCTCATCTTGAAAGAATCGCGCTGACGCTCGGCAAGCGAGGACGGGTACACAGGGCCGGGGTAATCACCGGCAGAAACATTCTCCACCAGCTCAAACACCGGCTCGCCACTCGGCGATCCAGTCACCAACAGCAGGCCGCCAAAGCGATCGGTTGCCACATGCTTGTAGCCCTCACGCTTGACGGTAGGGATGGCGATGACGGGCTTGCCGTCAACGCAGTAGCCCCACATGTCGTTCTGGTCGTACAGGTGATCGTGGTACTCCTTGGCGATCAGATCGGCCAAGTTTGTACCCCAGGACCCCTTGAAGGCGTAGTTCAGCTCGTGGTCCCCGGCAAATTCACACTTACTAGGGTTACTTGCCGTACCGTCCCACGTCAGGACGCCATCGATCGGCTTCTTCTTCTTGCCGTCTCGAATCGCCGACCAGTAGTTGCCCTGTGCGGTCTTCGAGTAGTTGATGGTATCCGTCATAACGTACGAGAACGTATCTCCCTCGCTGGCGCGCACGAGCTTGTTGCGAGCGGCAGTTGCAGAAGCCGGTCGCGGCTCCCACTCAAGGTCGATCTCTTCCTCGACGATACAGCTCGTGATACCACGAGTCGTACCGACAAGATCGCACTCTTCGCCAGACGAAGACTGGACAGAATCCATCAGGAACTGCAACGACGCCGGCGGCTTGTCGAGATCCTCGACGACCAATGTAGTCTTGCCGGCATACGAAGCCTCCTTGTGAGGAATTGCCACGATTGCCACGACGATTGCAGCAATGACCAAAATGACACCAAACACGACCGTCAGTCCGCCGAGCGCACTTTCGATCGCGTTAGCAAAAAAGGCACCGATGCCTATGACAACCAGGCCGACTAGCAAGTAGAAGACCCAGGTTGCCTGAAACACGTTAAAGCCGTTTGGTACGAACGTACCAACGACCACGCTCCAGTGAAAGTCCTGCCACATTCGCCAGCTGTTATCCCACCAGTAGCCAAACACGAACCAGCAGGCAGCCAGCGCCAGTGCGGCGACAAAGCCGACACCTATCAGCCATGCTCTCATTTATTTTCCTTATCTCTTGAAAGGACTATTCAGCCAAACACTGAACTAGTTTATATATTGTAACACAAAATCTTTATAAAGTAAATAGTTTATACTAGTGATATGAAGCTTTATTCGTGGAACGTTAATGGCATTCGCGCCGTTATTAAAAAGGGGACTTTTCAGTCTTTTATTGCCGAACACCAGCCCGATATTTTATGCATGCAGGAAACAAAAGCCAAAGAAGGGCAGGCGGAAATCGACTTGCCTGATTATCATGAATACTGGAATAGTGCCGATAAAGCCGGTTATAGTGGCACGGCTATCTTTTCGAAAAAGAAACCTCATACGGTAATTAACGGATTTGTCGATGGAATCGCCGAACAATACGGCCTCGTAGCAGACGGGTATGGCGACCCGGCAAGGGAAGGGCGCGTTATCAGCGCCGAATTTGACGACTTTTGGGTCGTGACCGTTTACACGCCAAATTCAAAGGGAGACTTAAGTCGTTTAGGCCTGCGCGATTCACAGTGGGACCCGGCATTCCTGGCGCACGTAAAAGAGCTGGAAAAATCAAAACCTGTCATCTTCTGCGGTGACCTCAACGCCGCACACACCGAACTTGACCTTGCCAATCCAAAGCCAAACCGTGGCAAGGCTGGCTTTACGGACGAAGAAAGAAAAGGCATCCAGAACATTATCGACCACGGGTTTATCGACACCTTTCGATTATTTACCGAAGGTAACGGTCATTACACCTGGTGGAGCCATTTTGCAAAATCCCGCGAACGAAACGTTGGGTGGCGGATTGACTACTTCCTCGCGTCGAGCAGCTTAACAGATCGCATTACAGATGCAAAAATTCATGCTGATGTCATGGGGTCAGATCATTGTCCGGTGAGTATCGAGCTTATTGACTAAAAAGCTTAATAGTGATATAATTTGCACATTCTTGCTCAACTAGACAGGAGTTGTTATGTTCCTTGACACTAATGCGATTGCCGACACGTCAATAACTAGCCCATGGGCTATCAAGACATCAAAGTGGCGTGCACAGTACAACTGGCGACTTCTGACGAAAGTAAGTCACAAGGGCGTGTACCGATACATGTATTTTACGAGCGTGCCGTTGATGGTTGTCGCCTTACTGTACTTCTCGATGACTTTCGTAAACGTAGACGATACAGTAAAAGAATGGGCGATCATCCCCATGATCCTGCTCCTACCTATAATGCTGTTTCAGCTGTGGCGTGTGATCGCGCATGATCGTATCAATCGCCAACCGAGAAAGTACTTCGCCTTACCTGGCGATTACAGCTACGACTCGCTTTTTCGGCACACAAGGTTTGTGGCCACTGATGACGAGCTGCGGGAGATACCCGATCTTCGACACCTGATCGATACATACTTTACCTCAACGTACGACGCCGATATGACCATCAGACGCAGCCGACTCGAACATCATAACGAGAAGGCACTTGTTGACTACGCCGCAAACGGTGTCCGCCAGGATATTGCCAATATCGTTCGCGGCGTACGTTACGAGAAAGCCATGAACGGATAACTCCGCTCAAGCAAGAAAGCCCCATTTTCACTTCCGCCACAAGCGCCCTGTGAAAACGGGGCGCTTTTATTTTGATAGCGAAATCATGCCGTATTACTACCTCACACTAGTGCGTATCGACAGTTGCATAATACACTTGTATATGGTATAG
>JALRDG010000043.1 GCA_023257055.1 Candidatus Saccharimonadia bacterium
GCATATGTCGCTTCCCACGACCTACAGGAGCCATTGCGCAAAATCCAAGCATTTGGAAACTTATTGGAAGAAGAATATGGGGAAACGCTTGGTGAAGGTCAGGATTATCTGCGCCGAATGCGCGGCGCGGCCGAGCGAATGAGCGCATTGATTAATGATCTTTTGGCGTTTTCGCGGGTGACAACCAAAAAGGAACCGTTGAAAAGAATTGATCTTGATGCGGTTGTGGCGGGAGTGCTAAGTGATTTAGAAGATTTAATACGTCGTACAGATGGTGTCGTAGAAGTGAGTGATCTACCGGAAGTTGTTGCCGATGCGACACAAATGCGACAACTCTTCCAAAACCTTATCGGCAACGCACTGAAGTTTCGCAAAAAGGATGTACCGGCAATCGTCAAGGTATCTGCAAAAGAAAAGGATGAGGGTATAATTGAAATCTGGGTCGAGGATAACGGTGTTGGTTTTGACGAACAATACCTAGACAAAATCTTTGCCGTGTTCCAGCGTCTCAACGGACGTGATGAATACGAGGGTACAGGTATTGGACTGGCAGTGTGTCGGAAGATTGCTGAACGACACGGTGGAGACATTACCGCCAAAAGCTCCCCAGGAAACGGTGCGACATTCATTGTGACATTACCAAATTTGCAACATAAAGAAGGAGAAGAATTATGACCACTGATACGAGTACGAAGGGTAAAGGTATCGTTATCCTTATGGCCGACGACGATGATGATGATTATTTGTTGACAAAAAAAGCCCTCAAGGAAAGTAAGCTGCTCAATCAGCTCATCCGTGTAAAAGATGGTGAAGAACTACTTGAGTATCTTCGTCGCGAGGGGCGATACGAAGGCGTCACTGACGCTGACGCACCGCGCCCGGGGGTAGTTCTTCTTGATCTTAATATGCCTCGTAAAGACGGCCGTGAGGCACTAAAGGACATTAAGTCTGACGAGCGTCTGGCAAGTATCCCGGTTATTGTATTCACGACCTCTAAGGCTGAAGAAGATATTTATCGCACCTACCAACTTGGCGTCAATTCGTTCATTACGAAACCAGTGACATTTGAAAATCTTACCGAAGTGATGCGTACGCTTGGCGCCTATTGGTTTGAAATTGTAGAACTTCCGAAAGAGAACAATGCCTGACGAAGATACCGACATTCGAATATTACTCATTGACGATGACGAAGATGACGCATTGCTTTTTAAGAGTGTCATCCGTAAGATACCAGATGGTCGTTTTACGATAGAGTGGGTAAGTAATTACGAAACAGCTCGCCAGGAAATCGCGAAAAGCAGACATGACGTATATGTCATAGATTATATGTTGGGCGCGGAAAATGGAACGAAACTGCTACGTGAGTTTAAAGCCGTACAGCGACCGCAGCCGTTTATTATGCTAACTGGCGCTGCGGATGGTACGCGCGAAAAAGAGGCAATGCGACTCGGCGCAGCTGACTATCTGATTAAAGGAGCGTTTGATGAACAGCTTCTATCGCGTGTTTTGCAGTACTCTATCCAGCGCAAGCTACTCGAAGCGCAGCGCATTCAACACTTTATCGAAGTGAATCGCTCGAAAGATGAGTTTATTGCTGTCGCTTCGCACGAGCTTCGAACGCCAGCAACGGCCGTCAAGCAGTATATTGGCATGGTCGTAGATGGATTTGCAGGCGAGATTACTGATACGCAGCGTAACTTTTTGGAGCGTGCATTTGAGAGTAACGAGCGGCAGCTTCGGATTATTGATGATATTTTGCGAGTGGCACGACTTGATCTTGATACCTTGTCATTGAATGTAGTGAAACTAGACGTCGGAAAGGTGATTCGCAGCATTATTAAAGATACATCAGGCGTGACTCATAAACGTCAGCAGGACGTACAGTTCAGCGATCCTGATAAGCCCGTATATGCAATGGCAGACGAGCTGTACTTTCGCATGGCGCTAGCCAATATCATTGATAATGCCAGTAAGTACTCCGAAGAGGGTAAGTCAATTATCGTTACATTGAAAAAAGAAGCCAATGCGGCAGTTGTCGAAGTACAGGATTTTGGCGTGGGAATATCAGATGAAGATAAAGAAAAATTATTTGTTAAGTTTTCCCGTATTCATAACCCACTTTCGATTTTGCGTGGAGGCACTGGGCTTGGCTTGTATTGGTCGCGCGAGATATTAGCGCTTCACAACGGATCCATTTCCGTTAGTTCGGAACTAAATAAGGGGTCAACTTTCCGTATTTCGGTACCGCTTGCAAAATAATATACGCCATAAAAATTGTAGGCCGCCAGCGAGGATTCGCTGGCGGCCGTAATGTAACAAGGAGTAGTGCTACGAACGAGCTTGTTCGGTAGTGTTTTTTTGCACGCCCAATAGAACATCTCGCAGTCGCAATCCGTCGCGCATGCAACGAAAAATCTCTCGCTCCTCGTACTTATTCGTATCGGGGTCATAGACCATAATCTTCATGGTCCAGCTATCTAGTCGCAACTGCTGTTCAGGCATTGACTGTCCAACCTTGATTTTTTCGTGAATCATCGCAATCGACCAGTCCTGTGTGTGCGATGGCACGAACAGCAGGCGGCTTGGTTTGATACATTCACTAAGTCGGTGATAGGTGGCGGTGTATATTGTATTTTTGTACAAATACCGCTGCCGATAGAGGAGGAACGCCACTACAAGATATGCGACGCCAATCAGTAAGAAAACAGGCATGATGCGTGTAGGGGTTTCACTTTGAAATATCGTGTAAATGACCGCCACGGTCACGAGGACGAGAATAAGCGAAGCGAGAATGTACTTCCACGACTTAATGATGAAATACAGTGGATGGCGAGTTTCTTTGTAAGTAGCCTCTGCCTCGTCTTCGTCGTCGGAGACGCCCTTCACTCCCTCTTCTAATTCTTCTTCAAGCTCATCTCGTTGATGCTTGGATGTATTATAATGCTCGTGTCTTTTCTGATCGATGTAGTAGTCGAGTTCATCATCCGGTATGGGCTGAATCCTGTCTTCGTCATAGGGTAGCATGATCGCTTCAATAGGCTCTGCCGGCTCCCGGGGCGATTGAGGTTCGTTCGTACCTTCGGTGAATGAATGATTTCTCTTCTTCAATGAGAACACACTCCTTATTACGTAAGGTGCGACTGCATAAAAGATAGCAATCTGCTCTTGTTATACCTGATATGTTATAGAACGTCAAAGTAAAGCACGTTATACTGATAAGAAGTATGCAGTTACATCGTGCACAAGAGAAGCCGGATTGGGAAGTAGTGCTGCCCGAACATCGCAATGGTTGGCAGCGAGTGGCGGCCCGCACTAGAGGTGTCATAACACCGGCAAACGGCATTACGATAGTAGGGTGTGTAATTGTCTTGATAGGGCTATGGTGTCTGTACGTAGAGGTGTACTGGTGGTCGGCATTTCTTTTTGTTATTGGAAGATTATTTGATGTGGCTGATGGCTATGTAGCTGAATTGACCAAAACGAAAAGTCCATTTGGGGAGTTGCTTGACGCCGGCGTTGATAAATTCATTACTATCGGTGTAGTGATTGCATTGGGAATACTGCAGCTTGCATCATGGTGGTTAATTGGAATTATTGCAGTCCCGCAAATTGTTATTGCTGCAATTTCTTATCGAGCGAGACGACGAAAAGTCCACCTGCACCCTTCACGACTAGGGAAGTATAGTATGGCTCTCGTGTGGTGCGGATTTTCCTTGCTCATTATGGCAGTTGCGACTGATGGTCAAATGGCTCACGCTATTGGTATCGGTGCGTACGGTGTGATTGTAGTGGCTGTGGCTATGAGTGGGTATGCCGCCTACGTGTATGCCTGTAGTAAAGCTGAGTAACTAGATCGGCTCTTTCTTTAATCCGATCCGCCAGCCGATATAGCAAACGATGATATGCATACCAAACCATAAAAAGAGGATGATCAAATACTGGATGGCAGAAAGCAAGGCAAACGGCAAGGTTATAATAATTGTGCCAATAATATAATCAACTTGATCGAATGGCACCCAAGCCTTGCCTGATGGTATGCCTCGCCGGCGCTTAAAAAAACTTTCAATCGCATCGCCGCCAAGTGCGCCAATAGCAAATAATGGGCCAAGCAGTAATACCGGCAGGTGTGAATAATCAATACTTCCGGCAGCATATTGAGCCCATGAGGTATGTTCAGTAGCGATCTGTTGTAGCCATAATGTTACAGTGGCGATGAAGATGCCGCTCATGAGGCCACGCCACGTTTTATTGTCACCAAGTAGGCGTTGGCCACGCCAACTGCGACCGTAGTCAATAGGTGTATTAAAGCGTGACAAAAATGGCAGATGAGCACTAAGAACGGGGGCTATGTTTGCTAAACCTGCAGGCAGTAGAAACCATAGAGCAAACACAATCATTTGTAGCATCCTTTTAGTATACGGTAGACTTATAAGAGGATGCTAGACACGAAAGTATTATTATCAGATCAAGTTGATGCGCGCGAAATTGCCCTTGTTCTGCGTGAGCTCGACCGGACACGTGGCGTCGCTGGTGACATTGTAGAATTTGGTTGCTATGTGGGGACGACTAGCGTATTCCTCGGGACTCAACGAGAAAAAGGCAAGCAGCTGTTTCTTTACGATTCTTTCGAAGGGCTTCCTGAAAAAGGATTGCAAGATATATCTCCTGTCGGCCAGCAATTTGTCGCCGGAGAATTAGCAGCAACAAAGAAACAACTTCTTTCGAATCTCAAACGTGCGGGCGTGCACGATGCAAGGGTAAAAAAAGCCTGGTTTTCCGATTTAACGGACGTAGACGTCCCCGAGAGTATCAGCTTTGCATTTCTTGATGGGGATTATTATGACTCCATTCTTATACCACTCCAGCTCATTTGGGAGCGGTTGTCTCCTGGTGCAATTGTCATCGTGGATGATTACGCCAACGAAGCACTGCCCGGCGCCGCGCGCGCGGTAGACACATGGCTACACCGACACGATGCTTCGCTTCATATCGAGCATTCACTGGCCATTATGCGGCTCCCTTGAACCATTTTGCGTAGGCTTTTCGGGCTTTTACAATTTTTGGAGCTATTACTATCGAGCAGTAGCCACTGGCGGGCCACTTACTGAAATAATCTTGGTGCTCGTCTTCTGCTGGATAGAAAGCTGTCAGACTAGTGATTTCAGTAACAATTGGATCGTCCCAGTGTTGCTGTGCCCGCCTTTTGGCGGCGGTGAATGCAGCGGATTGTTGATCATCAGTTGCAAGCATAATTGAGCGGTATTGTGGCCCGGTATCTGCACCTTGCTGGTTAGGAGTTGTCGGGTTATGCAGAATAAAAAACAGATCGAGAATGACATCAGCAGGGATTATTGCTTCGTCGAACGTAATAGACACAACTTCAGCGTGGCCGGTTTGACCGCTTGCTACGGTATAGTAGTTTGGATAATGTTCGTCGCCGCCAGCATAGCCAGACACGACATCCGTCACTCCACGTAGCTGGCGATACACCGCATCAAGACACCAAAAGCAGCCGCCCCCTAAAATGTATGTTGTCATAGTATCCTTAAGTATACCGGTTCATATTTTTAGTGTTCGTAAGAATTATTACAGATAAATGAAGATACCGGCTGCGATACTAAGCGATATATGAAACAATTTATTACACTACTGACAAAGTTGCCATTATGGGTGTACGGGGTTGGCCTCGGTATGTTGGCGCTGCTAGTTACGGCCGGCGCTGGCGCTAAAGAACGGTATATTGACGCCGCCGATAAACCAGCCGATCTATCAATGAAAGATTGGCGTAATGCGCTTATGGAAACAAAAGATGCGCTCAAAGACAAAAATATAAATATGATTGCTGCCGGTATCAGTTATTTTTCCTCATTGGCATTTTTTCCGCTCATTGCTGCCGCGGTTGCGATTGCGTTTTTGGCTATAACGCCCGAGCAAATTGAAACTTTGTTTACGTCTTTGGAAGGCTATTTACCTCCCGATGTAGCAAGCCTTCTATCTGAACAGCTGTCAAAACAGGCCTCTTCCGATAAAGGTAATCTGCTCGTAGCTATCGGCGCTATTCTAGTTTCGTTATTCAGTGCGTCGGGAGCTATCGATAAACTGATTAAGGGTCTCAGTATTGCCTATGACACCGAAGAAACTCGTGGATTTGTGAAGTTAAAACTGCTCAGTATTGCCCTAACCTTTGCCGGAATCTTGATTGGTTTCGTTATTGTCGGCCTACTGGCCTTAAATAATTCGATTCTTGGTGCTGTCGGCATTGGCGGTGTGACTGCATGGATTATTTTGGCACTTCGATGGGTGTTGCTGATTGTTATTATATCTCTCGTCCTCGCAGCATTATTTCGTTATGGTCCCGACCGCCCAACGGCAAAATGGCAGTGGGTGAGCTGGGGTGCTATTGCAGCAACGATATTATGGCTGCTGGGAACAATTGCCTTCTTTGTATACGTGCAATATTTTGCAAACTTTACGCAGTCGTACAGTATCTTTGCCGGTATCATCATCTTAATGATGTGGCTGAATCTTTCCGCGCTTATTATGCTGATTGGAGCGCAAGTAAACCATCGACTTGAAACGAAAACCAGCCGACCGAAAGTCCTCAATTTTAAGTAAAAAGCAAGCTTTTCGCGTTGTAAAAACTAAATGCTACGATTGTTGACCCCGCGAGATTGCAGTGTTTAAATACGAAGGTATTAATTATAACAAGGGGAAGACATGAAGCAGCTACGATATGTATTGCTAAGTGGATTGATGGTGGGCTCTCTAGCTTTTGCACAAAGTGCAACGGTTTTGGCAGCCGAGCAAATAACGGAAGCAGAAAATATGACACGCGAGTACGGCACACAGGAGGTGTGGTCGGACAGTACAGCCTCTGGCGGTAAAAAGCGTATTCTTTGGAATAATGGTGCTGCATACGGCACACTAAAGGCATCGGGCGGTTTTACGCAAATTGACATCCGAGCCAAGGGTGATCACTATGGATCGGCGTATCCAAAAGTGGATGTGTGGGTCGACCATGTCTTTATCAAAACGATTTCGCTCGACAGTGAATACTGGAAAACGTTTTCAGTGACGGGTAATTGGGCTGCCGGTGACCATCGTTTGTATCTTGAATACACGAACGACCATAAGCACCGAGGTGTTATTCTGGATTCAGCGGTCGCGGCAAATGTTACGACACCAACAGAGCCAACACCAACTGAACCGGTACCAACGATTCCTGGAGATAACACCAATGGTTCTGGCGGCGCGAAAACCGATCAGACATTTCTTTCGTATTCGAACGGAACATATACCTCCCGGTATCACCTTTATGCGGCCGGACTTGATTGGACGAAGCCAGTCGGCGCATTGATTTATGCGGACGGTTCGGGTGAATACGGCCTGAAGAACCCATCGAGCACCTATCTTCTTGCGGGGACAAACGGTCTCGTGAATGTCGCTAAGCGAAACAACATGGTACTTATTACCCCATTCGCACCAAATACTGCCTGCGCTGATGGCGGCGGCTCCTGCTGGTATCAGGGTGATTCTGTTGGCTATACAAAATGGGCTGAATCACTTGTGCAGGATATCTACACGAAATACCCAATTGATAAAAGTCGTGTAGCGATGGGTGGCTATTCATCGGGTGCGCAACTAGCGGCACGCTATTGGACGCCATCGGGTGCCGCGCAGCGAACCATGAATGACGGAGTCATTGTTTCTATCTCTTGTGGCGGTAATCCTGCCATGACCGAGACTACGTATACGACAGCATTCAAGGCGAATGTGCACATGAACTGGAATACAGGTGATCAAGACGATTCATGTCCACACACAGCTACCTGGAGTACAAACGGTGGTTATACGCACTACACAAATCTAGGCTTTAACACTTCCCGTGATATTTTGCCTGGAGTGACGCACAACCGTTCTGGACAGTTCGGTAATATTGTGGAAGCACAAATCAAAGAACACGTTAAGCTGTAAATAGTTGACGTAACTACACAATACAGGCCGTGTATATGCGGCCTGTATTGTTTTGCCAAAAGAGTTCATCTATAAGGAAGAGTTGCCTGGCTTTAAAATGTGCGATTCGTAGCTTTGTCGATGAGTGCTTTAAAAGTAGCTTGCTTATCTACGCTGACATTCATTTCTGAAATGAGTTCATTGGCATGGATCGAGAGAGTTCGAACGTACTGTTCGGTTAATTCTTTGGCGCCACTTGCAGCGATAGCGTCTTTCAAATGATCGATTTCTTCATGGGTTGCGTGCGGGTTGCCAAAAACATCCCAAAAGGCATCGGTCTGTTCGACGGTAGTTATTTCAAGATACTTCTCGATAAGATAGGTGTGTTTGCCTTCTCGTATGTCACCGCGACTAGATTTCCCCGTTGTTTCTTCATCGCCGAAGCAGCCAATGATGTCGTCGGTCAGCTGATACGCAATGCCAAGAATTTCGCTATATTTACTGAGTACCATACGTTGTTGCTCGGTTGCGCCAGCCAAGGCCGCTCCGGTAACTAAAGGAGTGATAAAAGAGTAACTCGCAGTTTTGTATCTGGCAATTAACAAAGCGTCTGTTTTTTCGAATTCTTTGAACGCACCTTCCGTGTCGAGCAGTTCACCTCCGCAGACCTCGAAAATTCCAGCACTAAGTAGGGAAGTTGCTTTTATTTTCAGTGTGTCTGAAAGTTCACTCGCCGCAATGCATTGGTAGGCGCCGGATAGTAAAAGGTCTCCGCCAAGAATCGCAGCTCCTTGGCTATAATGTCGCCGAACGTGAGGGTCACTGACGTGCGGGGCATACAGCTGCATGTACGATCCCGTGATATTCGATACGCCATATCGAATATCATCTCGATCGATAATGTCATCATGAACGAGTAGCCCGAGATGAAGCAGCTCTTGCGCGACTGCGACAGGGATAATTGACTGTGTGTCGTTTCCGCCAAATGCCTCGTACGCGAGAATAGTCATTTGAGGCCGTAATCTTTTTCCTCCTGCAGTCGAGAGAGACTGAATTGTTTGCCACAGACGGGCGTAATCAGGGTGTATAGCCTGAGCGTTATCAATTGCCTCTTGCAGAAAACTTTCAAGCTTGGTAGAAATAAGTTCTGGTGTGTCTGCGTGATGAAAGAGATTTTGCATATTGTCGTCTTATTTTATCATAGCCACTTACCTCGACGGTGTGAAAAACGCCTACACCTGGTACTATTAGAAGTATGATTTCATATCTCCGCTCTACGCATTATCGACCGGCCATCAAACAGCGGCAAAGTCTGCAGCCGGGTTGCTGGGTTCGTTGCGAGAAGCCGTCTGAAGCTGAACTGGAGAAGCTGATTAATCTCGGGCTGGATGCTGATATCCTCCATGACACACTCGATCCACACGAGGTGCCACGCGTCGAGCTTGATGGCGACTGGACGTACTTTATTACACGCTTACCAGACACTGACGACAACTTTAACGACTATACGACACCTATCTTGTTCGCAATCGGTCGTGAATATATTGTTACGGTTGGACGAGATTCGCTAGGGCGCCTGTGGCAGCCATTTATCGACAACGTCCAAGCACCGACAACGCAAAAAACGAAGGTCTTCATGCTGATGATCGATGCAATCATACGGCAGTATTCCACGCGAGTCGCTTCTATCAATCGCCAGATGCGCGCAGCTACAACCGATATTGTCAATTTACGTCCGAAAGAAATCGCTAATATCGTTGAATACGAACGAAAACTCAATGATTATCTTGACGCTCTCATTCCAACGAACACTTCGGTGGAAAAAATTCTCAGTGGCAAGTTATTGCAGTTGTACGAAGACGATCGCGAAACTGCCGAAGATCTCTCGATTGATCTCGAGCAGCTAATTTCTCGTTGTAAAAGCTTGCTCCGTACGATTACGAACTTGCGTGATTCGTATCGTGCGGTAATGGATACACGTTTGAACGAGACAATCCGTACACTGACGCTCATTACTTTAGCACTGACAATTCCAACGATGTTGGCGGGATTATTTGGTATGAACGTAGCGCTACCGGTAAACCCTGAATCGCCTGTTGTTTTTTGGTTTGTCGTAGCGCTCAGTGTGGCTGCGGCCGGAAGTTTAAGTATGTATTTTAATCGAAAACGATAAGGGGACGTAGAAATATCAATGTCGAACGATCATAAAAAATATCCTCGATACCTCATTACAGCACTCTTGCTAGCACTTGGGGGATTTACGCTACTCGCTATTGGGTTCCTTGGTGTTATGCGATTTGTCGTATCTGGTGCAAGTCAATCGTACGACGAGCGTGTATTACTGGCAATTAATGCATGGTCAACGCCGCTGCTCGATACGACTATGCGTACTATTACAGATTTTGGATCAGTTGGCGTGGCGGCAGTCGTAGTCATTGCCGCGCTTTTGTATGTACGCAACCATCACACCTACCGGGCACTGTTTATCGTGAGTGCTGTCGGCGGTGCTGCAATTTTGAGCGTTGTGTTGAAACTTTTATTCTCTCGCCCTCGCCCCGATTTATGGCAGCATCTTGTGGTGGAAGAAACATTTTCCTTTCCAAGCGGGCATGCCATTGCAAGCAGTGCACTCGCGTTTAGTGTCATGATCTTACTGTGGCGTACACGATATCGTTGGCTGGGGGTGATAACTGGGGTTGTGTATATGTTGACAATTGGTTTCAGTCGAATGTATCTCGGCGTTCATTATCCAACTGATATTATTGCCGGCTGGCTTGTCAGTGCGGCATGGGTGCTGCTTGTGGCAACAATGCTGTGGCATCGTCGACAGGTACGTCATGCCATGAAAGCGTTAGACGATACAACGAAGTGATTGCTGCACGCTTGCTATAGTAATTTCGGTGTGCGCCGGTAAGCGTATAATCTCGCCATCTATTTGCATACGCGTGGAATGCGTTGTTATAAAAGAGAAAGATTTGGCTTGCGGGGCTGTTTCAATACCAACGGTCGAAGCCTTAAGGAGGTACTGTAGTAGCCGAGGCCCGCTAGTGGAATGGAGGGCGGATATCTCAAACAGGCCGTCATCTATCTCGGCCGTTTTCGAGAGCTTAAGGACCTTAGACATACGACCGTTCGTGCTAAAAACAAGGCTATCATAGCGACGACGCCCGCCGTCTATGATGATACGAACAGAGCGAATGCGAAACAAGTTACGAATAACCAGCCATAACTCATTGATGCGATTAAGTTTCGTCTGATTAAGTTCATGTCCTATTTGTGGGGTTATGCCGATACCGGCGTAGGAATGACCATAGTAGGTATGAGGGCCAAAAGAGATTTTCAACGCGTCAATTAATCGAACATCACCTAGTCGAATCCGTTCGACCGTATTGCCCTCATGAACAAAGTGATAGTGATCGTTTGCATTACCGGACGGCAGGAGGCCGCAGACCGCTCGTGACTCTAGTGTGGAGTTGCTGAGAACGGCATTTACAATTTCATGGTATGTGCCATCACCACTTGACGCAATAAGCAGCGTCTCGGCTTCAGTGGCATGCTCACGGGCAAAGTCGCCCGCATGTCCGGCGTAATCTGTTTTTAAGAGCTCCACCTGCAGGTGGTCAATTGACGTAAGCTTATCGAACAGTTCTTTGGCAGTAGTATAGCTGCTACCAGTGCTGACGGGATTATAAAGAATGTATACCTGGGTGAGAATGGCCATACAGGTACTATAGCAGGAGTAAAGTAGAAGATTTGTTATATATCTCACTGTTCGTCGGCTACAAGGCCGATATGATGGAGATACACACGAAATAAGTAAAGGAGATATATATGTTAGATATCATTCTGTGGATCCTGTTCGGTGCATTAGCCGGATGGATAGCATCAAAAATTATGAAGACCGATGCGGAACAAGGTGCGATCGCGAATATCATTGTTGGTATTCTTGGTGCCTTCATTGGTGGTTTCCTGATGCAGGCATTGACCGGCCAGCCAACCGACACCTTCAGTATTGGCGGCTTGCTCGTTGCCATTCTTGGCGCAGTTGTTCTGCTTGCCATCTACAAGGCCATCACTGGTCGTCGCGGCGTTACTCGCTAATTCAACTACACACTCTCACTCTCTCACTTTACCGCTCGCGCCCTCTCGCGAGCGGTTCTTTTTATGTACTATGGTTACTAAAAGATAGAAAAAATACCCCAATCAACCTATAATAGAGCTACGATGATACAGCGATTACGATCGGTAGCTTTAACCCATTTACGGGCCTTGCGAGTAAAACGCTTTTTTTCCTCGACGTACTTAATTGCTTTGACGATCGGATTCGGGATCGTCCTTTGTTTATTAACCGTCCTTTCAGCACGTGCGCTACATATTGCCAATCAAGACATGGTAGAGGTAGCAATTGAGCGACGAAAGCGTGAAGATGCTTTGGAGATAAACCGAGCGATGTCAGCTCATTCTCAGGCGCTTCTCAGCTCGGTCGGGTTAATGAACAGTGTCAGGATGACGCCGGAGGTATGGGGTCGATTCATTGCCTCCTATCGTAGCGAGGATGCATTTCCGGCAATGTTTGCAATTGGCGCGGCGGAATATATTCGATCAGAAAATATACCGGAGCTAGAAGCGCGCCTTTCAGACCAGTATCAGCGTCCGGTTGAGGTATTTCCTAGGCCGACTGGAGAATTTAGTGAACCGGTGCTGTATGTCGAGCGAGGTGATAGCTTGGCACAGCAGACCATCGGATTAGACATGATGCAATTGCCAGAGCGCAATGAGGCGGCTGAACTAGCCACGGACACGAACTCAATCGTACTGACCGACCCTGCTCATATTATTTCCGATACGACGACACTCGAGGAAGACCCCCGGTCTGCCATCTTCATGTTTGCACCGTATTATGTGATCGGTAGCGATCTTTCGACCGTTGAAAAACGACAAAGGGCAATACGTGGCCATGTATATATCGCGTTTCATACACAAGAGCTATTTTCAAAGATATTTTCAGAAAATAATTTTAATAACATTCGGTTGGTTATATATCAAAAAGACGACCCGGAAAAAGATTTATTATATGCATCTCCCAATATTTCCGCTCATCGACGCCAACAGAACGTAAAGACTGATCTTACGTTACTGAATAAAACGTACACGTTGGAATACCAATTTAACGCTGCTTCGATATTGTCGCCGGTTCAGCGGTATGCACCACTACTGACGCTCCTGTTTGGATTGACGATTAGCATCGTGTTACCTGCTTTGATGCACAATATTGTGCGCGCTCGCCAGAATGCCTTGCATTTTGCAAATGAGCAAAAGATTAAAAAGGCGCAGGACGAACTACTTTCACTTGCTTCGCATCAGCTCCGAACGCCCGCTACGGCCACTAAGCAGTACATTGGCATGGTATTGCAAGGTTTTATGGGTGACGTGCCGAAAGAGCAACAGGCGTTCTTACAGAAGGCCTACGACAGCAATGAACGTCAGTTGCGTATCATCAATGATATTCTTCATGTTGCTAAGCTTGATGCTGGCCGCATCGTACCATCCATGAAACCGTTTGACATCACGGCTACTGTCAAAGGCGTGCTCGAAGATACGGCTTCCGATGTTCGAAAAGCAGGTATTACTATTCGGCGTCAGCTTGGTCGCTCGTATATGTTGACAGGGGATGAATACATGATTCGGATGATTGTAGAGAACCTGGTAAGTAATGCAATTAAATACACGCCTTCTGGCGGCAAGGTGACTGTCGCGGCTCGGCGAGAGGCGCATGGCTATCATCTTAGCGTGACGGATACTGGTATAGGTATCGCAAAGCAGGACTTTGATCGTTTATTCAAGCAGTTCTCGCGGATAGAGAGCGATCATAGTGCGACAGTGCCAGGTAGTGGCGTTGGGCTGTACTTGGCGCAAAATCTTGCACATCTGCACGGCGGCAAGATTAAAGTAGTGTCAAAAATTGGCAAAGGATCGACCTTTACACTGTATTTGCCAAAAAATATGTAAGATAATTCATAGCTTATTATCAAAATATCGTATAATATAAAATATATGTCAGGTAAAGTACTCATTGTAGAAGACGAAATAGCATTGTCTGATGTCTATAAAACCTTGCTCGATCAGGCCGGGTATGATGTTCGCGTCGCCGAAAACGGCGAGGTGGCGCTGGGAGTCGCGGAAGAATTTCAGCCAGAGATGATACTACTAGATCTTCGAATGCCGGTGCTTGATGGAATCGGCTTTTTACACAAATATGATCTTAAGAACGCACATCCGGACGTAAAGGTTGTCGTGTTCAGTAATTATGATATGCAAAAAGAGATTGATGAAGCATATTCGCTTGGTGCCGAGCGCTATCTATTAAAGGCGTGGGCGTCACCAAAAGAGCTTATCGAGCTAGTAAAGACGACACTTGGTAAATAATAGTTATTGAAAACCCGCCACATAAAGGCGGGTTTTTTGTTGGCAGGTGATATTACAGGAGACTGTTAGTTGGATGAATAGCCGCAAAGCTGTCATCGCCAATGGAGCTTTCGATTGACTTGCGGTCAATAACGAAGCGTGAATTCTGATATTCAATGCTGCCTTGCTCCTTGAGCTTCTTCAGTTCAATAGTGGAGGTTTCACGCGTTAAGCCGGTCAAACTTGCGAAGGTAGAGTGGGTGATCTTGAAGTTAATAAAATAACGACCATCGCGCTGCTGTCGACCAAAGCGGAGGAGGAGGAAGTATACCATCAGCTTAACTTTATCGGCAGCACGAGTCTGATTTAAGGCATTAACTTGCAGTTGTGATGAGGTATGACTGCGGACAAAGTAGTCGAATACATGTTGTCGCGCGTCTTCATCCGAGGTGATGATTGCAAGTAATTCATCCTTTGGAATTGTGTATACTTCGCAGTCTTCAAGTGCTTCATAATAAAATAGCGTACTTGAAGACTGTCCGTATATCCAGGCATCAGGAAAGATATCACCTTCGGTGTGAAAGTTAATAATCAGTTCATTACCATGATTATCAATGCGGTACACTTTTATAGTGCCGCGCTTAAGGACATGGGCCTGACGAGGAACTTCTCCCTGATACAGGATAATAGATTTGCGTTTATAAACACGCTTGGTTGCCACATCTTTTAGTAGAGGTAGAAGTGTACGCATACCTCTGTATCATACCATTTTTTGGCTATTTGTGCACTTTTTTCGTAAAGTTTGCTAGATATGCATAAGTAGAAAAGTACGCTATACTGCTTATGAATGGCCGAGTTCTATCAAAAAATTACCGCGCAAGAACCGCTTCACCGTATAAAAACCGCACAATTGGGCGGTGTATGGGCGCATGCCGGAACGAAAGCGGCAATTGATGAACTAGCTCGGCACTACGAGCTTGATCCACATATTGTTCGCGATGTATGTGATGAGCGCGAACTGGCGCGCATGGAAAATAACGGTCACGCCACCTATGTATTTTTCCGAAAACTTACCAGAGAGTACGATGGCCATGCGATTTCCGCACCGATACTGGCTGTGCTATTGCCAGATGCACTCATTACGATGTCACCACATACGGCATTTAATCCTGGAGCATTAGGTGACGAACTGGTGCCGACAACCGATAAACCAGCTTCGGTTCTGACGGTAGTGCTAGGTACGCTTGTCACGCAGTATGAGCAGCATATCCACGATATTAACGAAAAGATCAAAAAGCTCCGTAACCGGTTGCGTACACACGAAGTAAGTAATGATGATTTCATCATGTTTGTTTCGATTGACGACAACTTAAATCATTATCATCAAAACCTTGACGGATTACTAGCGGTAATGCGTCGTTTGCGTGAGAATCAGCAGGTCGGATTTACCGCGCATGATATTGAAGTCATCGATGATATATCACTACATATCGAGCAGTTAGTGGTAGCGATTAAAAGTGCTAGCCAGACAGTGAGTAGTATCCAGAACGCCTACAGTACGATTGCTAATAACCGCCTAAACCATCGCATGAAAGCTTTGACTGTTTTTACAGTCCTCCTGACACTTCCTAATGTTTTTTACGGAATGTTCGGCATGAATGTCAGCTTGCCGTACCAGGAAGAACCGTGGGCATACACGGCGATTGTCGGGTTGACAGGAGTGTTAATCGTTGTTATTTACGCTATTGCAAAACGCTTACGTTTGTTTTAATATGTAGGTATAGGCTGTGAAATGCAGCAAATTCTTGACGGCTATAGGCAAGCTTGCTATTATAAATATTGCGTCTTGCAAGAAAAACGCAAATTTAAAAACTATTTTAAAGGTCGACATACGCAAGACATAACGCTTCATAAAGGAGTACAACTACGCACATGCCAATAGCCATCGAATTTGTGTCTACTAGGCGCAAAAAGATTGCAGTGGATGTGGTGCCCGCCGAATGGCAACTGTATATCGCTCATTAGAACATATGAGTTCACAAATAAAATCACCCCAAGGCACCGGGGTGATTTTATGTTTTATTTGTACGAATTACTTTTGTTTCGCGATTTCAGATTCAATAGCTTTACTTAATGCTTCTACGCTGCTCCATTCTTCTTGTGGAAGCTGACGACCATTAAGAATAAAGGTAGGGGTGCTCGTGACGTTATGCTTCTTTCCAAGCGCCAGATCAAAATTGATTTTCTCTGTTACGCTCTGACTAATGATGTCTTCTTTGTATTGAGCGATATTGAGACCGATTTGTTTTGCATATTGTTCGAATATGCCGCCACGGTCATCAATTGAAGCTGTTTCCCATTCTTTCTGGGCTGTATAAAGGGTATCGTGCATTTCCCAGTATTTGTCTTGTTTTGCGGCGGCTTCCGCACTGGCAGCAGCGACGCGTGCATTTGGATGGATGCTAGTAAGTGGGAAATTCCGAAAAACAAACGCAATGTCGTCTTTGTAGGTTTCTTTCACTTCCTGAACGGTCGGGTGAGCTGATGCGCAGCCAGGACACTGGAAGTCGCCGTATTCAATGAGTGTTACTTTGGCATCTTTATTACCGTACACGTGGTCACCTATGTTTCCCGATTGCGCAGTTGGTGCCTGAATGGCATTTTCCTTCACTGTCTCAACGTCAATTGAGTTCTGACCAGACAAGTATACTAGTCCTCCTAAAAGCAGTACGCTCAGTGCTGCAAAAATAATCCATGCTTTATTCGTCACAATATATTCCTCCCTCGGATATCTTTACTTAGTATAGCGAAAGCGCTATGGGTACGCAACCAAGAGTACGCTACAATAAAAGCATATGGAAATCCTGTTGAGTATTTTATTTTGTATCGTTGGCGTACTGCTCCTTATTGTGATGGGTGTTCGCCCCCAGGAGCAGACACATAGTACGTTTGAGCTCCGGCGAAGAAAACAAAAAGGCGACAAGGAGGCGGAATACCTCTTGCGCAGAAATGAACTGCTCCATGATGTGTTCTCATTGCAGCGAGTCGTGACGGCGCTGCTGCTTGTCATCTTGTCGGCAATTAGTGTCGAACTGTTTTATTGGCTTCTTGGTTTGGTAATAACATTGCTGATTGCTCTCGAGGCGGGGGCGGTGGCACGGTTATCGCTCCTGCAGCATCGTTCTCAAAAACTCTATCAGGCGGTTGAGCCGAAGCTACTTGCGATCATTGAACGCTATCCGTTAATATTTAAGATGATTCGCAGTGTCTCTCCAGTTCCAGCCGACACCTACGACATCGAATCACGAGAGGAACTGCTCCATATGATAGAACAATCTGGTGGTGTACTTCGTGCTAACGAGAAAAAAATGATTACTAACGCGCTGAATTTTGATGAGCGGACGGTTAGCGAAATAATGGTCTCGCGCAGTAACGTTACAATGATTTCGGCCGATGAGGTACTTGGTCCACTGGTCGTGAATGATCTTTACTCGACAGGCTATACACGTTTTCCAGTGTATGGGGATTCAATCGACGATATTGTCGGTGTAATTTACTTGGAGCAGCTAATGAAAATTGACGGCGCCAAGACGGCAACCACGAAAACTGCGCACCAAATGATGGAGCGACGTGTCTACTATATTCGTGAAGACCAGTCACTTCAGCACGCGCTGTCAGCGTTCCTTCGTATGCATCATCACCTGTTTGTCGTGCTAAATGAACACCGTGAAACGGTGGGAATTGTGACACTTGAAGACTGTCTTGGCGCATTGTTGGGAAGAAAAATACACGACGAATTTGATCAGCATGATAACAGATCGGTCGTCGCAGGGCGGGTGCTGGCGAAAAACAATCACTCAAAAAACGGTCAAGAGGTGTAGCTTCTAAGCGTAAGCAGTGGAAAAAACTTGCAAAAGCGCGTAAAATATAACTAATTATGACACGAACACTTATTCGCGATGCACTGCACGCAATCGACCAGACAATTACCGTAAAAGGCTGGGTTCATACTCGCCGTGACCACGGAGGCTTGATATTCGTTGACATACGTGACCATACGGGCGTATTGCAGCTTGTCATTCAGCCGGAAAACGATGTCGCGTTCGCCACTGCTGAACAGCTTCGTGACGAATATGTCATTGCAGTGAATGGCAAGATCAAAGAACGGACACCGGACCTTCGTAATGATCGATTGGCAACCGGTACTATTGAATTGGTCGTTGATGAACTGACGATTTTAAACCGCTCCGAACCTCTGCCAATTCAAGTGCATGGTGAAGCGCAGTCGAGCGAAGAGCTTCGTCTGAAGTACCGCTATCTTGATCTTCGCCGCGAAAAAATGCAGGCAACCCTCCGACAGCGTTCGGACTACTACCGTGTCATACGTGATTATATGCAAAAAAATGAGTTTACCGAAGTAACGACGCCTGTCCTGGCAAACTCCAGCCCAGAGGGCGCCCGAGATTTCCTCGTCCCATCTCGCGTTCATCCAGGTAAATTTTACGCATTGCCGCAAGCGCCTCAACAGTTTAAGCAACTACTAATGGTCGGTGGTGTGCCTCGATACTATCAAATTGCTACGTGCTTCCGTGATGAAGACCCGCGAGCGGATCGTCTATACGGTGATTTCTATCAGCTCGATCTTGAAATTGCGTTTGCAGAAACAGGTGAAGAAATTCGTCAAACGATGGAGCCGTTAATAAAGCAGCTTGTAACTGATTTCGCCGGCAAGAAACTTCTGCACGAAGATATTCCACGTATTACGTACCGCGAAGCGATGGATCGTTTTGGCTCGGATAAGCCGGATCTTCGATACGGCATGGAGCTTATCGACCTGACTGACATATTTGTGTCATCTGAGTTTAGTGTGTTTAAGAAAGCTGCTGAATCTGGCGTCGTTAAAGCTATTCGCGTTGAAGGCGGCTCTGGGTTATCCCGTTCGCAAATCGATTCGTTTACTGATATTGCTAAAAAAGAAGGCGCCGGTGGACTAGCGTATATTAGTTTTGTCGATGGTGAAGCGAAATCACCAATTAGTAAATTCTTATCTGACAGTGAAATTGCAGAAATGCAAAAACGCACAGGTGCAAAAAACGGCGACACGCTCTTCTTTGGTGCTGATACGCGCGACACCGTAAACAAGGTACTTGGTAAATTACGGATTGAATTTGCAGATCATTTTAACCTGAAAGATCCTAATCTGGTTGCTCTTGCCTGGGTGATAGATTTCCCATTCTATGAATGGAATGACGGTGAGCGAAAAGTTGACTTTGGACATAATCCATTCTCGATGCCAAAGGGTGGTCTGCAATCGCTTGAAGCGGCGGACGATCCGCTCACAATCGTTGCCGATCAATACGACATGGTCATGAACGGGTACGAAATTTGCTCAGGGGCTGTCCGAAACCACAATCCAGAAGTTATGTATAAGGCGTTTGGTATTCTAGGTTACGATGAGGCGTATGTGGACGCCAAGTTTGGCGCTATGATCAATGCATTTAAGTATGGGGCGCCACCTCACGCCGGCTGTGCGTTTGGATTAGATCGAATCTTCATGGTACTTATCGGCGAAGAGAATATTCGTGAAGTTGTCGCATTTCCAAAGAATGGCTCTGGTGTCGATGTTATGATGAACTCGCCAAGCGTAGTCGACAAAGCACAGCTCGACGATCTCAGCTTACACATTGAAGAGAGAGCGCGCTAGCGATATGATCGCCTGGTTCGTCGAAACACTACGATTCATAGGCGGGTTTTCAACAATCTGGCTAATAATTGAGTGGGTACTGCGAGTGATCGCCGTCTTTGTCATGCCGAAAAATCGACGCCCAACAGCCGGCCTTACGTGGCTCACGTTAACATTCCTTATACCGCCGGCGGGCTGGGTGGCGTATTTGATTCTCGGGAATTCAAAATTACCTCTTTACCGACGACGCATCCAGAAACACCTTGATGATATCTTGCGTCAGACAAAACTCAGCAATCGGGTGAATACGCCGCCTATTTCACGAAAATTCGCTGATGTTGAGCGGCTCGCTTGGTCACTGACGCACTTACCGGTCAGTACGGCGAAATCATACGAAATCATCAGCGATTATCATGCAATATTTCATGCGATTGCTCGCGATATTGACGCAGCAAAACATACGATTCATCTCGAATATTACACACTGGTGTTCGACCGTGAAACCGAAATTATTTTTACTGCGATTGAACGAGCGGTGGAGCGCGGTGTCAAGGTCCGCGTATTGTATGACGCCTATGGATCATGGAAGCACCGAAAACAGTTTAAACATGGTCGTCGGCGTCTGCGTGCCTGTGGTGCAGATGTTCGAGCTTCGCTACCGTTCCGCCTACCGCTTCAAGGGTATACTCGGCCAGACTTACGAAATCACCGTAAGCTCGTGACAATTGACGGTCAGATTGGCTATAGCGGATCGCAGAATATTATAAGTCGTGGATATCACCGTCGGGATGGCATTATTTATAACGATCTGGTCATGCGCTGTACCGGGGCTATCGTCCGACAGCTTGATATTGTTTTTGCTGCCGACTGGTATGCTGAAACAGAAGAAATCTTAATTGAAGAACAGGAACTTACCGCCAAGCAGCAGCGTGCTGGTATACATCGCATGCAAGTATTGCCGAGTGGTCCCGGGTATGAATACGAAAACAATCTGAAGATATTCAATACGCTCATCTACTCGGCAGAAAAAAGCATTCTTATCGTCAACCCGTATTTCGTCCCCGATGAGTCCCTCATGACGGCGCTTGTTAGTGCGGCTCGTCGTGGCATACAAGTGACAATGGTGAACTCAAAGGTGATGGATCAGTGGATGGTGGGCCATGCTCAGCGGTCGTACTACGAGGAGCTATTCTTAGCAGGTGTGCGAATATATTGGCACGAGAAGCCAAGCCTGCTGCATTCAAAATTCATGATTATCGATGATGAGGTAGCGACGATTGGTTCTAGTAATATGGATATTCGTTCGTTTGAGCTCGATCATGAACTTACTCTTATCTGCTATGACCAGGCCGTTACGAAGGAGCTTGCTACTGTTGCTGCAGGATATTTGGACGCCTCTCAAGAGGTGGATAAGATTCGTTGGCTTAAACGTCCGCGCTACCGCCAGGTATTTGATAATATTGCCCGGCTCACATCATCATTGCAGTAGCATTTACATCAGGCGTATACTAAAGAAGTAAGTTAATGAGGAGCAGTTGATCCCATGAAGCAATCAAACGACGATCGACACGTTACACCGGAGTCTGAAGATTCGAAACCAGAACGAAACGAACCAATCAAGGTTCCTGTCATAGACCCTATGCGAAGGCGTCGAGGTGTTTGGCGAAAAATTGCCATCGGACTCCTTATCTGCTTGGTCATTGCCGGGTTAGTGGCGGCCTTTTTGTGGATGAATCGATCAAGTGACAAAATAAAAATTCGTGCCTTACAAAGCGACGTTACGTCACTCAACAAGCGTCTAGCGATGGCACAGCGGGAACAGGATGCGCTGGAAAATCGCATTGCTGGCATGCGAGCAGTTGCTGCAGTCGGTCAAGGTAACGACGAAGAGCAGATAGTGGCTGCGACAAGAGTATATGCCAGGACTTTTGTAGAGGATGGCGCTACGCTTGCTGTCGAGGTAAGCAAACGTGACGGTAGTGAAGCAGTAGCGGTGTTGCGTCATGAAGGTACGAAGTATAATATTTATCTCAAAAAAGCTGGAGAAATATGGCAACCGGTTTGGGCGGGCAAGGGATCACCTGCGGAGAACACACGTAAGCAGTACAACCTAACGATAGAGTAGCCTTTACATGCTATTGACAATTATAAAAGCTTATGCTAATATAAAAATGTTGAACGCGTAAAACAAACAATCAATAACAACCTAACATACCAAAAAGTTCCTGTAACTCGAGTATCAGCGAACTGTAATATATTTCACTGCTCAATTAACCGCAATGGTTGATAATCGAAAGTGACAATAACGAAACGAAAGGATTGTCGTTATGGACACGCAGGTAGTGATAACCCTGCTGACAGTCTGCATCGTGCTGTTATCGGTAGTAATCGTTGGATTACTAGCCGTAACAATCGCACTGCTTGTAAAAGTACGTAGCGTTGCGCGCAATGTAGATACCGTTATGCAGAATGCCCGTCGTGCATCCGAATGGATGGCGCCCGCAAAAGTATTTTCCGAAGCTGCAAAAGCGTTCCGAAAATAAGCCCACTGTACTCTCATTTACATAACTAATAAGCAAGGAGAATCCTATGAAAAAAACAGTTAGTGTTCTGATCGCCGCCGCAGCTGGTGTTGCTGCAGGAATCTTAATGGCTCCAAAGAGCGGCAAGGAAACCCGCGAAGAGTTGAAGAAGAAAGCCGATGATGCTAAAGAGTATGCCGATGAAAAGGCAACTCGCGTAAAGTCTGCCGTTAAAGATGGTTACGATTCGCTTCGTACGACAGCATCTGACGTAAAAGGCGAAGCTGCCGGTTTGGCTGAGCATGCAAAAACGTCCGCTAAAGGATTAGCGACAGATGCAAAGGCTCGTCGCGAGCGTGTTGCTGACAAGACAGATCGTACACTTGGCGATTTGCGTGAAGACGCTGACAAAACAATGGTAAAGAAGTAGAGTTGCTCTACATAAAATACCGCCCGTACTACGGGCGGTATTTTATGTGATTTCGATTGGCTGAGTGAGTCGCTGGTAGGTAATATTGCGCTGGCCGAGGTAGTCTTGCGCAAGGCCATCGATGATTTGTTTGCCGGCAGGTGTCAAAATGGCGTCATGTGTCGGAATAACAAATGGCGCACGTATGTCACCTGCAAAGGCGAGGCTTTCGCTGATTTTAATCCATGGCGCTGCAACGGGTAACAGAAGGGTGGTTACTGTATGATCGGGTATGGTCAGGGCGTCACCAGGGTAGTAAATTTGCTCATCAATCAAAACGCCAATGTTGCTAATTGGTTCGATGCCGTCATGAATACGTGCGTGCAGTTCACCGTAAAAACGCAATGAAAACGGCCCGGCGGTTCGGTGTTCGTCTGGTCGAGCAATATGGATATTGTATTCAGATAGTGCAGGAGCGACGTCAGCTGTTGTATAGATTTGCGCCATTGGGTGGTCATTGAGGATGGCTCGTACAAGCTGCGGGTCAAAATGATCAGCATGCTGGTGGGTGATAATAATTGCTTCGACAGGAGAAAGGCGTTGAAGATTTGGCGTCAAATTGCCGGGATCAACGATAATACTGCGATCTTCTTTCTCGACGACGAAGCAGGCATGATCAAATTTCGTGAGCTTCATACTATTAGTATAGCGAATTTTACTGCTAGACTGAAAGTATGCAGGCGGATGAATTCCAGCGAATGATTTTCCAGAAAGGCGATGAATTATTTCGTGCCATGCCATGGCGTGACGACACAAGCCCCTATGCGGTGTTTGTAAGCGAACTGATGCTGCAGCAAACTCAGGTGGATCGTGTGCGGCCAAAGTTTGACGCTTTTGTGCAGCGATTTCCTGACGTGGACTCTTTAGCGTCCGCGAGCGTGGCTGATGTATTGCAGCTCTGGCAGGGGCTGGGGTATAACCGCCGGGCACTGTACTTACAGGCGGCAGCACAGGCGGTTGTTCAGCAATACGGCGGCGTATTTCCAGACACAGCAAAAACACTGCAAACGCTCCCCGGAATTGGGCCGAACACGGCTGGTGCAATACTGGCGTATTCGTTTAATCAGCCAGTGGTATTTATTGAAACGAATATTCGAACAGTATATATTTATCACTTTTTCAATGACGATACTATCGTAGAAGACACACAAATCCGTAACTTGCTGACTGAAACACTCCCGCCCGAACAGTCGCGTCGTTTTTATTGGGCATTGATGGACTATGGTTCGCACTTAAAACGATCAGGAGTAAAGGTGCATCGCCAGAGCAAGACACATAAAAAGCAGCCGCCGCTCGAAGGTAGTCTGCGTCAAATGAGAGGCGCAATTCTTCGTTTGTTAGTTGCAAAAAATATGGTGAGCCGGCAGGATTTGCTGCGGACTTTTGACGGTGATGCTCGCGTTGCTCCAGCGCTTTCGGGGCTGACAAAGGAAGGCTTTATTAGGGAAGTGGCGGGCGAAATTCATTTGACCAATCACTAGTAGTGCGTGATAATAAGAAGTATGACACATCGCTGGACAGTATTCGGGATTTTGATGGTCGCAGCTTTGTCGACTCTTCTTATGCTACGCGTCGCGTCGGCTGAAACCACTCCACCGGAGTTGAGTCAGCAGAAAATACAGTCAATCCGATCACACTGCGGGTCGATCCGCTCCACGCTTAATCAGCTTCATACGACAGATGCACTACTTCGAGTGAATCGCGGTCAAATGTATACGTCGCTTTCGACAAATGTCATGGCAAAAATGAATAGCCGCCTCGCCTTGAATCGTCTTGATGGCTCAGAATTGGTGCGTGTGACGACGGAATACGAAGAGCATTATAGTGTATTTCGCGAACGATATGAACGATACAACGATCGCATGGAAGAGCTGAAGAAAATTGACTGTACGCAAAATCCCGAGCAATTTTATGTTGCCTTAACGGATGCTCGTACGCTTCGCACGGAAGTTAATGAGGCGACAAAGCAATTGAATCGTGACATAGATGCATATCATGGTGCATTTAGTGATTTCCGCACGGACTTTCTTTCTGAGCAAAAGGCCAAGAATGATTAATTCGGTTCTTGCCTCTATAAAGCAATTCTTGCTTCGTCATCAGCTTGGCGTGATGCTGACTGGATCTATCTTGTTTGCTGTGCTGCTCGTGTACATAGCTCTACTTGCGTATGATCGATCCGGTGCATCTAGTCTTGATTTGAGCCATCCAGATTATGATGGGCTTCGCTCGCAAATTACTACCGAGAAACCGGATGAAATTTCGAGTACCGGCTTAATTACCGAAGAATTCCTCAACGAGTTTGATAAAATATTTTCTGAGCGCGCAAAAGAAGCCAAAGAAATCGATGCATTTGGCGGTAATGTCTTAAGTGACGAAGCACTTGGTATTACGCAGTAGCTAGCCGGCGAGCTGAATGTCGTTGGCCTCAAACTCTGTAAGCAAGCGACGACGAAGTTCGTTACTGACATCCCATTGATCAGCTGGCTGTGTTTTACTGCTAATAATGATAGTGATGGCGTTGCCAGTAATGTCACTAATAGCTTCATAGGCGGGAGCCTTAATGATTTTCTTTTTCCAGGCCGGCTCTGCTGCTAGTGCTTCACCTGTAGCATTGACAATTGTAACGACACGGTCGACGTCGACATCTGCCACAAGTTTAAGACTGAGGCGTGACATACTGTATCCCATTGTCTTGTTAATGACGTGCTGTACGATGCCATTAGGGAGGTAATGAACGTTTCCTTCGACATCTCGTATCATAGTAGAGCGGGTCCCAATGCGCTCCACGACGCCGTTGGCACCGGAAATCTCCACGACATCACCAACGCGATATTGGTTTTCGGCAATGATAAATATACCTGAGATAAAGTCCTTTACGAGTGACTGTGATCCGAATCCAAGTGCTACGCCAATAATGCCGGCACTTGCAAATAGGGGTGACAGGTCGACACCGAAGGCACTGGTGAGGATAGTTGAAACGAGATAGAACCCGATGAGAATACGCCAGATATTGCGAATGAGTGCCGTCAGGGTGGTGCGGCGCTTTTCTATATCACGTCGGTTCCAGGCTCGATGTTTAGCCGTGCCATGTATTGCTCGTGCGACAAGTCGATCAAGGATGATGCGACCAATATAATACGCGACAAGTGATCCAATAATAATCCAGAGCACATCAAGGCCATGTGCTCGAATCCAGTCGTATATTCGTGTTGCTTCAAGAATTCGGTGCAGCAGTTCACTGTTCATTTGTTTTAGTATACCATGAGAAGTATGACTGACTCCACGCGACCCGAGGTTAACCCGAATGACTACATTATTACTAGAAAACGAAAAAAATATAAATTTGCCAAGTTCTATAATTCTCCACTGTGTTTTGAATTTGATGAATGGTCTCACCGACCAGCCGATGTGATTGAAATTGGTGCGGGAACAGGATTATTTAGCGTTGAGCAGGCAGCCCTTCATCCAGCTAAACAGTTTGTCGCTATCGACGTAAAGGCGGATCGTTTACAAAAAGGAGCCTATGAGGCAACGGAACGGGGCTTGACAAACATTACGTTTCTTCGTGCTCGTGCCGACCAGGTGTTAGAGCTTTTTGAAGCAGACTCGCTTGAGACCATATGGATTACATTTCCTGATCCGTTTCCGAAGAAGCGTTCTGCCGGACGGCGTCTGACACACCGCGGATATCTGACGAAATATGCCCAGTTACTACAGCCTGACAATGGAAGGCTATGCTTTAAGACGGATGCACGTGAACTGTTTCTGTGGAGTCTTGAGGAGCTGGTGGCAACAGGATGGCGCGTCAACGAACTGAGCTTCGATCTTCATGAGTCTGGATTGTCAGAAGTATATAAAATCATGACCACTTACGAGCATCGTTGGACAAGCGAAGGAATCCCAACAAATTTCGTACAAGCTATGCCACCGTGCCAGTAGCGGTATAATAGAAATATGAATTTTACGGATTATCAGCAGCAAGCAGTTACGACACTTTCAAACGATCACGCCTACGGGACTATTTCCGCGGAACTGATGAGTCAAATTTTAGGGTTGGTTGGCGAAAGTGGTGAAGTGGCAGAGAAATTTAAGAAGCTACTTCGTGATAATGGCGGTATGATAGATGAAACCGCCAAAGCGGAGATCGCTAAAGAACTCGGTGATATTTTATGGTATGTCAGTTCGGTTTCGCATTGTCTTGATATTTCTCTCGAAGATATTGCACATAAAAACCTCGACAAGGTGCTGAGCCGTAAGGCCCGAGGCGTGACGAAGGGAAGTGGGGATAATCGCTAGACGTTAGTAACTATCACCCTTATGGCACTATGGGGTATATCGCCATAAGGGTGATGCCGGAGCATACGCGGAGACAATGCCTCACGTATGCTCCGGCCCTCTACTAGAAGGTGTGCAGGTGGCTCGGGAGGTCGAAGCCGTCAATGTAGCTGTACGGCTTGGCATCCTTAGCCAAATTGCGCATGAAGCATGGGTTGTCGTGCGGCAGTTGTGACTGCAGCTCGTCGAGCTGATTGCGCCAGTTGAGCGGCAAGACCAGCAGATCGAGATCGTTGGCGGAAATGCCAGACCAACGCTCGATCGTGTCGGCGTCGATCCTCAGCTGCTTCGCAATGACTGCATTGCGAATGCCCTTATAGAAGTGTACGCCCGGAAGCTCAATTGTTTCCTGTACGTACTTCGCAGCATTGGTGCCGTAGTGCAGTCTTGCGACCTTCACTTGGTGGTTGATGACGAACTGCGTAACGCGGTCAATCTCACGCAGGATGCCTTTGGCGAGGCGATCGCCGACGAGAACGATGACATTGTAGTCCGATGTCGTTGTTTCCTCGGCGCGGGCGCGCGAACCGAACAGTTCGATACCCTGAACACCGTCAACGAGTGCCGGCAGGGTGCGCGCAAGACGCACGGCCTTGTGGTGGCCAGCTTCGAGCAGCGTTGCGTGGTACTGGGCGATGTACTGTGACATCTCGTCCGTAATGAGTATGCTCTGCATCATGGTATTCACCTTGGGTCAGTAGGGGTAAATGTGCGCTACTGTCGAGATGGGTAGCTAAGTGGATTATACCATAAACACTATAAAAATGCAATATTAGAGCTGTTTGCGTAGCCAGCTATCAATTGATCCGGCGCCCATGGCAAGAACGAGCTTATTATTGGTACGGGCAGATTCGATTGCATGCCATAATTCGTCATTTAGCTCGGCAACCTCAATATGTTCTTTGTTGGTAATATTTTTAATTAATTCTTCCGGAGAAAGAATAGGTAAGTCGGGGTCTTCACGGCTAAGATAGGTCGGTAACCAGTAGACTTTTTTAGCCAGTTCAAATTGATCGATGTAATCGTCTTTTATTTCGTGTTGTCGAACGTTTTGATGCGGCTGATATACCAGGATTACTTCATCGCTTAACTCGCGCGCCATTTGAAGGGTGGCGGCAATTTCGACGGGGTGATGACCGTAGTCGCTATAGAGATTGTCGGCGAGTTTTTCGAAACGGCGCTGTGTTCCTGGGAAGCTTGCTAAAGCAGGAACTAACTCCTCGTCAGGACAACCTAAGTGCTCCCTGAGTGCCGTACGTACTAAATAGGCATTTTCTCGGTTATGTTGCCCGGCAAGCTTTATTTGACCTACGCGGCCATCACTAACATTAGCCTTTTTATCAATGATATGGAGTAGTACATCGCTACCTTTAACGACCGAGGTGTCATCGAGGTCTTGCTGGTACATGACGGCCGTACGCGATTGGCGGATAAAGTCATTAAAAGCCTCGACGTAACTTTGTTCTGTCGGATAGGTGTCTGGGTGGTCGTAATCTATCGTAGTGATGATAGACAGGTGTGGTGAGAAGTGTAAGAAGTTGCGATCGAATTCGTCGCATTCGTACACGAAATACTCGCTTGCGGAATCGAAGTGGCCACTTGGCCCCCAGGATAGTGTAGTTCCGACGGAGTAGCTGACTGGAATACCGAGTTGCTTTAGAGTCCAGACGGCCATACCGGTCGTAGTGGTCTTGCCGTGTGTTCCGGCGATGGCAATTAGCTTCAACTGCTTATCGGCGATAATGTGTGCTAGTAGTTCGTCACGTTTGGCGGTCTTTATTCC
>JALRDG010000144.1 GCA_023257055.1 Candidatus Saccharimonadia bacterium
AGGCGGCTCATTTGTACCTCTAGGCCAGCGTCTTTGACGTAGCGTTGCAAGAATAGTGCAGTAGACTCCCCTTCGACTGATGCGTTTGTTGCAATAATGATTTCGCGGGCACTATCGCGCCTAATACGTTCGATGAGCTCAGGGATGTGCAGCTGTTCTGGGCCAATACCGTCGATCGGGCTGATGGCGCCGCCAAGGACATGGTAGGTACCCTTAAATTGCCCTGTTCGCTCAAGAGCAACGATATCAAGAGGTTCTTCTACGACGGCAATGAGTTGTTTGTCACGCCCCTCGCCACTATATAGCGGTGATACATTCTGGTCGTTGTCGATGAGCGCAAACGTAACCGGACATGTTTTGACGTTATGGTGTAGATCGCGGATACTGGCGGCAAGCTTATCATTAGCGTGCGGGTCGCTTCTCAAAAGGAAATACGCATACCGTTCAGCGGTACGTGCACCGACGCCAGGAAGGCGCCCTAATTCATCAATCGCTGTTAGTAGCGCTGACGGCAATATATTTGCCAAAGTTCCCCCTAATTTCTTTATTACAGGCCGAGATTGCCGAGGCCGCCCATGAGTGGCTTCATTTTCTCTGCGGCAACTTCTTGTGCCTTTGCAAGGCCGTCGCGTACGGCGATTTCTACCCAGTGCTCTAGTTCCTCGATGTCTTCAAGGTCTACCATGGCCGGATTAATTTTTACGCTCTTGATTTTCATCTCTGCCGTGATCTGTACGACAACCGCACCATCGCCTGCTTCTACTTCAATAATTTCTTTTGCAAGATCTTTTTGCGCTTTGCGCAGATCGTTTAACATCTTCATTTGGTCAAATGCCATTAGTCTGTCTCCTTCGAATTACTCTTCTTACTATACCCTACTGATCGGCTGATTTGTAGAGGTAAAAGCGATCGGCATCCTGCGCCTGGCTGCTTATAATGATTGTATCTGGAGTGCCACTTGGTGACTGCTCCTTTTGTGCCGCTCGCGTGTATAGTGTGGATGTGCTTGTAGATGGTTTTTGTGTGGTGATTTTTAGTGGAGCGTCTACCTTTGCATAGGTGGCATATGTAGAGTAGAACGGAAGTTCGTCGTTCGATACTACGATAGTTGTCGAGCCAGTAGAACTGGCAACTGCGTCATCGAGGAGCCGAATGTCACGTGTGAAATCTTGGCTGATCTTTGGGTCGTAGTGATAGCCGTATACTGTACGCTCGATACCTGTACCTGTCATGGTAATGATAAGAAAAACCAGTGGGATAAGGCCAGCAAAGCGCGCATATGGATTCTTTGGAAAAAGCATGTACCAGTTGCGAATCAGTGTATCGATTCCAGTTGCCATGATGAGCAAGAAAGGAATAAATGTGATTGGTGCGTACTCTGGGTTTAGAATAATTGCTGGAATTAATAGGATGAGCCAGGTAATGATTGCATGGCTACGCACGGTATGATGTTCCCGGATAATACGATAGCCGCCAAGGACAATTAACGCCAGCGATCCAAGCCCAAGCGCTGGCGTCATGAGCGTACCATTTACTGGTTGAAATACATTCAGGTACTGCATGGCAAGTAATCGAACGTTATCAATGGCGACTGGCAGCTCTTGAGATAGCCCAAGCAGTGTCAGTGCGATCGATGGATCTTTTACGATCTGCATAATGAGCGGAATAAGTAGTACGGCTAGGAGTAATAATGGAAGTGCGAAAAGCTGCGGAGAAAATGAACGTAATGCAAGCCGAAGCTTTGGGTGTG
>JALRDG010000025.1 GCA_023257055.1 Candidatus Saccharimonadia bacterium
AATTCTTTGTCCAACCTTCAGGCGCTGGCCGTATAAGTAACTGGATGGCAATGCCGTCTTCTCGAGTCGCAGCCGCCAATGAGTTAAGAAGTGCTCGCGACGCATCACGCTTTGATTCCTGATACGTGGCAATTGGATGAACATATGATTTTCGAAGTGTGAATTCCCCTCCGAAAACTCCACTCATCTTCCCAACTTTACTAAAGACATTGTGTTCCTTAACCTCTTCGAGTCGAGCTGACGGATACGCCGCCGCGACAGCCTGTCGCACCACTTCGATCAGTACCATTGGTACCACCACATAATAATGAACAAGCCCCTCATGAGCGACAATTTCAAATGAGATATGACGCTGACCATAAATCTTGCTCTTCAGCCCCTTGGTGGCAGTACTTGCGATGATGTTATACATTACCTGTGCTTGCGAGATTACCTCTTCTGTAAGGTCGCGCTCGTCACGCCCTGAGCTTTCAAGATCTTCGCTCTGCGGCGGCAAGTGAATTAACAACGGCACCATCTTTAGGCCGCGTTCGTAATTCTTCGCTTCGCGCAGTGTCTTTTGGTATTGAGAAAAAGCAAAAATACCCGCCGCTGTCGCGACGACCACGATGACAAAAATAGTTATTAAGAATTCCACCATAATATCGTATTGCTATTGATCTCCACCGAGATCTTTTCCATATCGCTTCATTAGATAATCAGACTGCAAGCGAGCAATCTCTCGCTCACGTGCCGCTGGGTCGTCATGCGTAGCCGCAATTATCTTCTTTGCCCTATCTACCCACTCCTTTTCAATAAGATCTTCGTCGGCTGCCGCAGCAGGCGTATCGTCTGACGATGATGTTGACGGTGTCGGAGTGGCAATAACTGGCGTCGGAAAGATGGGCGCTTGGGCCGGTGCCTGCTTGGCCAACTCGGCTGCTCGGGCTGCCGCTTCGGCACGCTGCTCTTGCGATTCGGCACCACGCTCCGCCTGGTACTCACCTTCCGACCGAGGCCGCTCCGCCTCTGGGAATTGCTCATTACGAGCCGCTGTGTGCTCACCGCCCTGTACTGACGAAGGAAACTCAGGTTGCATATCTGTAATTATAGCATACCCTGTCGATAAAAAAGCTTACGATTACGGCATTTTTTTCGCGACATAAATACAACCCAAAATGCCGAATACAGCCACAAGAATCGCATCAAATACACTTACGCCGCCAACCGAGTTCGCCCCGAGAAGAATTACCGGCAGTAACGCCAAGACGGAAGCAAAATAATATGCCTGCGTAAAACGCAGCTGTTGCAATGGGCGTCGTAGTACAGCACGAGCCCCGATACGGGCTAACACGTAACTTAATCCATACACAATGAATGTACAGATAATCAAAAAAAGGACATACAACAGTCCAAAAAATAACAGAATACCGACCGGACCAGCCTGCGTCGGACTCACTTGTTGCAAAATAATACCGAGTATCAACGTTATGATAACCGCTGCGATTATGAAGCTTCTTTTTGCCATACATAACCACTATACCATGAGTACCATGGAAGCCTGAGCGATATGCCATAAAGCCGAAGTTGCTACATCCGCCGCTATAATTAAGAATATTAGGCGCGTGCTTCTAAGGCGACACATCGCTCGAGGCGACTGACCGCTCCCGTATGGGAGCAAACTCATGCGGATGGTTCCCAGCGACACGCTTAGCAGTTATGCCAGTAAAGATTACTGGGATTTAGCTAAGCGCATCGCGGTACGTCATACCGCGCGCTCGTACGCCTAATGGCGGAGCATCGGCAACACTATCATATAAGCGAAATGCTTGATACTATTGCCGACTGGCCGTCACAGGCGGGAGCTTGTGAAAGGTGCGAATTTGGAAGGTGCGTTTTTTGTTGTTCTAGCTTTTTTGTGTTTCTTGAAGCTTAGCCTTATAGTAGCACGAGCAAGCGTAAGCGTCAATACTATGCCAACGAAATATTGTTGTAATTAAATACTTTATGTACATTCTATTTATTTCCTTATCTGTTAATAAAATTTTCTGCTTATAATAAATATATTTACATCGTTGTAATCGAAACATTTCAATAATGTGTTTGTGTGAGTATCTGCATAAATTTCAGCCATAATCAACAAACTCTTCGTCATTATCTATGTATCGACTGGCTACGACAAACGATTTTCACAGCCAAATGAAAACAGTCTCGATAGCTCAATGATTTTTTTTCAATTTGATTCACACGCACTGTGCATAGATGCCTCGTGTGTACTTGCCACGGCACTAAATCACGATATGCCCGTACATCATCGTTTAGTACCTACATAACAGCACATACGCTCAGCACACGATAATGGTAGCCAATACCTACCCCTAGCACTCCATATGCACCATGGGCATCCCGGGCCAGTTCGCGTATTCACCATTATCAAAGCGGTAGTTGCATAGATACCGTAAGTAATAGGATCGACCATGTTCTACGAATATACCAGGTCGCTACCTGGCGTCACTACTCGCAGCAGCAACACTACG
>JALRDG010000035.1 GCA_023257055.1 Candidatus Saccharimonadia bacterium
AGTAGGCACATACCCAAACGACCAGTCCCGCGCAATGCCGCCAGTGCGACGCGGCCGGCCATGCAATTTCACCAGCTGCTGCAATCGTTCATACCAACGAATACCATTGTCTAGATCTTCCGGAGATAACTGCATGTGCGCCAACAGCGACTCATAATTACCAAAAGAGCGAATTAGTGCCACGACAAGCACACCACCCGTAATCAGCTCAGAATCCGTACGTACGCGAGTAGCTTCAGCCTCTTGCCATACCTTTGCAGTCTCTGTAGCATTTTCGCTAGCTATTTCCTGCAAGAACCGCGCACCAATACCGTAACGAGCGGCAAAGAATAGTGCGCTATTTGATTTACCCGCTACTGTGGCGATATCCTTTGGCGTCGGGTTTGCAGGTAATCCCCCTAAAATATCAGCTGCAAGAATTCCATCGACCGACTCGCTCGTGGTATCTTTTGAAACATCCTTCAGTTCGCCCCGCCACCATTCAATTAGCATGACCGGCGCAACCGACAATGAGAATACTAGCCAGCCTAGCGCAACTCCCATAAACACCAGTAGTAGCCCGCTCATTATCAATACAACGGCCAGTAGTAGTAAGGCCGATCTCCAGGCCCACCCCAGGCGAGCGCCCAATCGTGCTTTGCGCGCTCGCATCGAATCGAGCTGGAGTACTGGCTCTACCATTTCGGCACCCATCCGCTCGATGTCAAACCAAGCCCGATAACTGGCAGTAGCGGGATAATCGCCCAAAACACCAATACCACTCCGCCCCAGATTACATGAAGCATAATCCCCATGACACCAATAAAAATAATAACCGAGCGCACCATGGCGCCGATTAGCCGTGAAATAAGGCGATCAAAAAACGCCTGCAACTGAATATTAATTGGCCCACGAACCTTACCGGCCGATATTTGCCGAAATGGGGAGAATAATGTCTTAAGGAGAAGTGTTACCGAAAAAAAGTCGAGTGTCTTCGCGATCGACTCTTTGGTCATCTGAAAACGCTGGCGCCACCCGTCGCCATACCACCACGTCAAGATACCCACGATAAACATATCCTTATTGTACCCCACTGCCCGCTGTTACGCTATAATAGTTTTATGCCTAAATATCTTAGTACAATTCTCGGGAAAGCCGTCAAAAATATCGCCCGCCTTCGCGGTGGTGGCTCGGCACTCCCCGGCCTCGTCGTGGAACGAATTGATCCAGACTTCATTTCTCGTACGCTTGCCCCGCTTCCATATGGGACAGTTGTTGTCAGCGGAACCAATGGAAAAACCACAACGACAAAGATGGTTGTTGAACTGCTCGAGAGCCAGGGACTTACAGTCTTCACAAACCGTACCGGCAGCAACTTTACACGTGGCGTAGCAGCGGCACTGCTTGGCGATATCGACATGAAAGGCCGTCTCGACGCGGACATTGCCGTTCTCGAGCTAGATGAAGCCCACGCCATTCACTTCGTAAACAAAATTCCACCACGCTATAGCCTGCTTCTTAACGTCATGCGAGACCAGCTAGACCGTTTTGGCGAAATCGATGCCACCGCTCGTCTGCTCCAGCGTATCGCCGAACAAACAACCGACACTGTCGTACTGAACCGAGAAGATCCCCGCGTACGAAAAATTGGCGAACTGCCGAGCGAACGACGAGTTATTTACTTTGGCTTAAGTGACCAAACACGACACCTTTTTCCCGATGACGACTCCATGCGTGCGCAGACAAAAGCATCACTTGCGAAACTACCTGATGCGGATGTCGTTCTCGAGCATTTGGAAAAGCAAGATGCACAGTTTTCGTTTGACGGTAAGTCACATACGGTTAATCTCAAACTGCAAGGCATCTATAATATATATAATGCGGCAGCGGCACTTACACTCGTACGAACCATACTGGAGAACAAAAAACCGTTGGGTGATTTACTTACGGCGCTTAGCTCCATACAGCCGGCATTTGGCCGCGGCGAAACATTGACCGTCGATGGAAAGCCGCTTGAGTTGGTATTAGTAAAAAACCCCAGTGGCTTTCGGCTTGGCCTTAGTTCATTTCCACCGGAAGGCTACGTAACCATGATCGCCATTAATGACAACTACGCCGATGGACGTGACATGAGCTGGCTGTGGGACGTCGATTTTGACAGCCTACGGGACGGAAAAGTACAAATGGTCAGTGGTATCAGGGCGTACGATATGGGGCTTCGCCTGCAATACGAAGATGTCGAAGTAGAAGAGATAGACCCACACTTACTAACAGCACTGCAAAAATTCATTTCTGCACATTCCGACATGCCAAAGCGAATTTATTGCACTTACACCGCCATGTTAAGTATTCGTAGAGCACTCGCAAAAATAACAACCGTGGAGCACGTATCATGACAGAAAAGCAATTGGTTATTATGCAACTATACCCTCGTGACATGAACATTTACGGGGACTGGGGTAATGTTCTGACTATCAAAAAGCGAGCCGAATGGCATGGCTACGCAACAAAGGTTATCGATTACGACCCAGGCGATGCATTTCCTCAGCATGTCGATATTATTATCGGCGGTGGCGGACAAGACAGCGGTCAGATAAAAATCCAAGACGACCTGCAGGCCATCGCGCCAAAATTAAAAGAACTTGCCGACGCCGGCACGCCAATGCTCATGATATGCGGCCTGTATCAACTATTCGGACGATTCTTTAAAACCGCGACAGGTGATATTATTCCTGGGATTGGCATTATGGACCATGAAACGCACGCCGGCCCAGCCCGCCTAATTGGCAACATCGTCACGACTAACCCAATATTCGGTGAAATTGTTGGCTACGAAAATCATAGCGGACAGACATTTCTCGGCGACACCATAGAGCCGCTTGGGCGTGTTCAAAAAGGCGCGGGCAATAACGGTCAAGATGATAGCGAAGGGGCAATTTATAAAAACGTCATCGGCACATATATGCACGGCTCGCTTTTACCAAAAAATCCTGCAATTGCAGACTTCCTTATTGAGCAGGCGGCCGTTAAAAAATATGGCGATTTTACACCCACAGTCATTGACGATCGTTTTGCTATTGAAGCACGAAAAATTGCAATTAATCGGCCGCGCTAATACTACCGAACTCTTACGAGATAGTTGATGCCATAGCCGACATCCCAGTTTGTAATACCTGCTGGAAAACCTGCCACCACGCCGCCATCACATAGTGTATCGGTGAACGTACTACTCTGTGGCTTACTTTCAAGCATTGCCAATAAATAAACCGCCGGCTGTGAATCTTTTAAGCAGTGCGCGATCATGTATCTTGGCTTTCCCGAGCAAGTCCCGGAAGGGTCGGAAGTTCCACCACCTGCACAGCCACTTGGATCAAGTAGCTTAGAAACATTCGTATACCCCGCTTCGCCTAGGCATGTCCGAGTACTTTTCACATAGGTACTCTCAGTACTGTGCCACCAACCACTACCATCTCCGTTTGCGCCGCAACCACTACCATTGCCAAGCATACTGCCGTTATAGTCGACGGCATGCAATTCAAGTACGCGTTGGATATTTGCCAAGTCTGTTGTACGCTGCGTATCACGAGCCCGCTTACTTAAGCTGCCAAATGCCACCATTGCAATGGCGGCCAATATGCCAATTATCACAACGACAATCGACAGCTCGACAATAGTGAAACCCTGGTGCGTACGCCGTACATTTACCATACCCCTTAATATAAAGCATATGCTTCGCTACAGGTATACGAATATGCACATACTACTGCGATGCAACGACGAAGTCGCCGTAGGAGCGCATCGCAATTTCACCACATATGATTTGTTCTACCGTAACCCAGTGTGCGCGATGAATCTCCTCGGCCTGCAACACCAAAGATACGGCTTCATCTACCGTACCCGTGTACCCAAGAATCAGTTTGCCGCTTTCGTGTAGCCAAAAATCAGTTCGCCTTATGGTAATATCGCGCAGGCCCAGCTCCTCAAACAACTCGCGACGCATGGCGTCATCAGGTGTCTCACCCTCTTCCATGTGACCACCTGGCAAACTATACTTACCCGGATGCGACTCGACGACAAGTACTTTATCGCGAGTCGGAGTATATAATGCGATCTTACAAGATATGCGGTTATGAAATCGCTCGGCCATACTTATGCGTGCATCGCCTCAATAAGTGCAGTCTTCACTTTTTCGCCGTGGCCTAGTGGAATCGCTCGGCCAAATACCTTCACTACCTGTCCATCGGGGTTAATGATAAATGTTTTACGTAAAATCCCTTCTCGACCAAACTGCTTCTTGCCCCATGCTCCGTACTCTGTAATCGTGACCGCCTTCTGGTCGCTCAATAGCGTAAAGTTTAGATTATGGTTTGCTTTGAATTTTTCATGCGCCGCAGCGTCGTCCATACTCACGCCTACAACCTCAGCACCCATCGCCGTCAAATCATCACGCACATCGCGCAAACTGCAGGCCTGCGTCGTGCAACCAGGCGTGTCATCTTTCGGGTAAAAGTACAAAACAAGCCACTTGCCAGCGTAATCTGCAAGAGTTTTTGTCTCGCCATTGCTGTCTTGTAACGCAAAATCGGGTGCAGGATATGGAGTAGGTTTCATACTTCTAGTATACCGTATAAAAAACGCGCCTGACCGCTGGTAATTTATGAACAAATGGGTTACAATATCTAGGAATCACCTATCGGGGTGTGGCGCAGTTGATAGCGCGCTCGGTTTGGGACCGAGAGGTCGAAGGTTTGAGTCCTTTCACCCCGACCAAGAAAAGATCTGTCCGTTTGGGCAGTTTTTTTCTTGGTGAAAGCAAGTATGCCTATTTCATACGAAGGAAAACATGCTACCTTTAGACTATGCAGCTCAATCATATCTCGATACCTACTTCAGTTCGCGAATCAGCGCAATTCGTTTATGAGCATTCACAACGCGTCTCTATTAATGACAACGTCCTCAAGGATCTTGTCGTTCTCATCGAAAAGCGCCTCGCAGCCGGCATTGATACCGTCGAAACTGCCTTCGGCACTACAAACTCGCTCGAAAAAGATTGCAATATTGTCTTCTTCGAAACGGCCTGCAATTTTTATTTCTGGGCGCAAGATGATACTGAGCGTTGGAAAATAGACTACGACGGCGAGATGACCGGTGGATGGTACGGATTAGCGGCGGCGTTTAAACGTGCACTCGCCAGTGGTCGGCCGATGTACGACGCTAGATACATGGCGAACCTGACGATGAACGAAGCCAGCGAGGTCTTCATAGGCACACATAATATCCAAATCCCCCTGCTCGAACGACGCGTCGGCAACATCATAGAAGCAGCTCGATTCTTAAACGAGAAGCATGACGGCAGCTGCTATGAATTTCTGAGAAGCTGCAATTTCAGCGCACCACGAATCGCCAAAGCAATCACTCACGAGCTGGCCAGCTACCGCGACGGCGCATGGTACAAAGATACCTGGATATGGATACTGAAACGCGCCCAGATACTGCCAAGCGACCTGGCGCAGCTATCAGCAAACTACCCGGACTTTCAGATAACCGACCTCGACGATCTGACGATATTTGCAGACTACCGCTTGCCTCAGGTACTGCGACACTACGGCGCACTCACTTATTCTGACGAGTTAGCAGCGCGCATAGACAACCGGCAAATCATCCCAAGTGGTTCGCCCGAAGAAATCGAAATACGCGCGGCGACCTTAATCGCCTGCAATCGATTGCAAGCACTCCGACCCGACATGAAACTATCCAACATCGATCTCGGCCTGTGGCTGCTCAGTCAAGACAACCGCGAAGAAGGTGACATCGCCGACATGAAACCACACCATCTGACGCCTGGTTATTTTTATTAAAGAGTAATCTAGTAGTACCGTATACCACCACGCTCATACCGAAGGTGCTATTTTGTTGCACATATCGGATATTTATCTTACTATCAATAGTAGTTATGCTTACAAAAACAGACAGACGTTCCGGCTTCACTATCGTTGAACTTCTTATCGTCATCGTCGTTATCGGGATTTTGGCGGCGATTTCTACCGTAGCCTACAATGGCATCAAGGAACGAGCAGCTAACTCCGCTACAGTGTCGGGTGCCGTTAACGCTCAAAAGATCCTAAACTTCTACATGAATCAAGAAGGATCGTACGCCACGACGACGACAAATTATTGCCTGACTGTCGATAACAAATGCCTTAATACTGACGGGAGCGTCATAACCCTCGATAACTCTACGCTTATTACTACACTGCAAAAGGTCGGAAAACTACCGGCTTCCGTTCCAAATAACTGGGGGCTGCGCTACTCCTATCAGTCTGCGCGTACACTCAATGGCCAACCCATGCCTGCCGCAATCGTCTATCGACTTAAAGGGGCTAACGCTAACTGTGGAATACGTACCGTCATAAGTAACGGTGGCACCGCCGACTACATGTATACGACCACAAATTACACAACCTCTACAGCTACCGAAACGCAGTGCATCATACCCCTTCAAGATCCGTCGAGCATATAGGGCGTCCTCTAAAATCCGGCTTGCTGGCCCGGCGGTGAATGTACTACACTAGAATACGGTTATGATTATCGAAACAAACAAAAACCACGGTTTCACTATCGTTGAACTCCTGATTGTCATCGTCGTTATCGGCATTTTGGCTGCAATTTCCATCGTTTCATATAATGGCATTCAAAACCGATCAAAAAATGCCCAAACAACAAGCGCATTAAACAACTGGGTCAAAGGCCTGCAAATGTACAAAGCCGACAGAGGCAGCTGGCCAACTGGCTGGGTATGCCTAGGGGAGAATTATAAATACGGCTTATCTGGTCAGGACCCGACCGGTAGTGCTCAGTGCCGACAAACGGGCACCAGCGGCTATACGACAAACAGCACATTCAACACAGCAATGGCTCCATACATCCAGGGCCAACTGCCTACACCCGCTTTCGTCACCGCCACACAAGATACGTCAAACTGGCGCCGCGGCCTAATGTATGCGTTTGCTGGTGGCTCAGGCGGTACAGTAGTATACATCGATGCAGCATTTGCCGGTGAATTATCACGCTGTCCAGACGTTGGCGGCACACTCTCTAGCACCCGCAGCTTATGGGGTGGCAATACTATGTGCAACTATACACTTGGTGCAACAACAGACTCTTAAATAAATATCTTACAGACATCAGCCACTTCTCGCGCCATTCGGTAGTGTACAACGTGCGGAGCGTTTGGAATTTCAATAGGCTGTACATTTGGTGCAAGAGTTGCAAGTTTCTTGACCCAGTTCATCGGCACTATTTCATCTTTTTCGCCACGAATGATTAAGCCCGGCTGCATACAGTGCGGCAACGTATCTTCTATGTGATCAGCCAGCATATACCGGCTTGTTTGAAGATAGCGCCACATCCCCATACGTAGGTAATCGCGTACAATAACACCGTTGAGCTTGAGCGGCTCGTGCAGTGAATCTTGCAAAAGCCGCAACGCCTGCCATACAATACGCCGTTCCTTATCGTAGACAGTCGGGCTAAGCAAAATATATTTGCCGCACATCTCTGGGTAATTCTGTGCGCAATTTGCCACGATCTGACAGCCCATTGAGTGACCAATAAGAACAGGTGCCGACAACTCCTGCTCTCGAATATACTGCGCCAATACACTACCTAGTTCGTAAACGGTGAGTGGTTTTTTTGGTTTCTGTGTTTTTCCGTACCCCGGCAAATCAAGAACTAACACGCGGTATTGTTTTGCTAATTCTTTAGCGAAGGGTAAGTAGTAATCACCCGACACGCCTATGCCATGCACAAGGATTACTACCGGCTTGTCACTCGCAGAAGTACTTCGTACACCAAGACTGTATCCTCCTACTGCGTGCTGCGTATATGTGAACATACTACTTAGTATACGGTAGTCCGGTCGCGAGAATGCACGACACTATTCTTGGAGATTATCTGGCGTATCCTTTTCCTTGTTTTTCTCCTGAGAGGCAAGGCTTTGCTGGATGGCTTTTATTTTTTTCTTCTGTGCATTTTTGTAGGCACGAAATGCTTCTTCGTCTGGCTCGGCAAAGAACGCAAATGGTACGTCTTTACTGTTTTCCTCGCTTAGCGTATCTAAGTAGGCGTAGACGTGGCTGCCGCGCTTAATGCTGCCGAGTTGCACATATTTCGACAAGCGTGTTTCAACTTTTTTATCGAATTCACGTACGATATGGCGCGCCCCATATTCACGGCGATCATCTGCATTCAAGACGAATGCCCGACGAAGGTCTTCTGTGACGCTTAGTTTAATACCACTCTGTAGGTAGCGCTCATTTGATCGAGCAACATGGCTGTCAAGAACCTGTGAAAGCTGATCGTCATTAAATGAATGGAATACTACCTTGTGATCGATACGGTTAAGGAATTCTGGCAGGAATCGCTCTTTTGCGGCCTTCATGACGATTGATTCCAGCGCATCTTTACTGGCCGGTGCGTCAGTGCCCTGCTTGAATCCGATTTTACTATTACTGAGCTCATGCTGCATACGATCAGCACCGACGTTCGATGTCATGATGAGAATTGAGTCTCGGAAAGAAACGACGTCGCCATTATTAATAGTTAGCTCGCCTTCTTCCAGAATTTGTAGTAGCAGTGTGCGTAATTCAGGCGCAGCTTTTTCGATTTCATCAAATACAATCAACCGATACTTACCTTCTACTTTTGCCTTGCATAATTCAGCAACCTGCTCACGACCGACGTACATAGGCGAAGCACCCGTCAATCGAGAAACCGTGGCTTTCTCGGCGTAGTCGGAACAGTCGAGACGGAGCATTCGTATGCCGTCGTCTTCATGCAGTACCCGATCCAGCTCTTTCGATAGTTCGGTTTTGCCAACTCCTGTCGGCCCCATAAATATGAAACTGGCAACTGGTCGATTCGGGTCACGGAGCTCTACGTTTGATAGCGCCTCCATCACTGTGTCCACGGCCGCATCCTGTCCAATGATATTTTCTTTCATTATGTCGCCCATTTCTTTGAATGGATCAGATTCAGGGGGAAGAATCTTTTCGAAGCTTTCAAGGCTTGTTCGCCCAAGTTGGCGACATAACTGTTCGTAGTTAAGATCAATTGTTTCGCCGTTCGATGCGATTTCAAAGCGTGTCGGGTCGCCTAACAGCGCGCGGCCAACCCCTTCATTGAAATTAGGTTGATATTCGACGCATTCTGCTGCCATATTGGTGACCCTCACTAACTGATGACCATACAATAACGGCTGCAAGCATAGCCGTCAAGACTTTTTTAACACAAAATATATTTTGTGAGATATATTACAGACACTAGAGTGAAGTTTTTCGTCCTTTCGGACTCATCAGTGTAATTACACAATTACAGAAACTTTGCGGAGCGGGAGAGACCGAAGTCTCATCCCACCCCGCAGCCTAGAGTATCTAGGACTTCTTACGGCACACTAGCCGTTGGTAACCGCGCTGGTCACGACCAGGAGCGCGCCGCTGGGAACCGTGTAGTTCATGGCGACAGGCTTCTTGTCCATCAGGACCATGCTGCCATTGCCGACACTCTGACCCATCATCGCGAGGTAGTCTGCCACGGTCGCGCCGGGCTCGTGATCCTTGACGACGGTGGCACCGCCGAGAACGGCGATCTTCACCTCGCCGGTCCCGCCCGGGTTGACCAGTTCGCCGCTGAGAGCGTTGTTGTTCGACATTTTTTGTCTCCCTTGTGGGTAGGTACTGCTAGGAAACGAGATCCACGTTTTTCGCGTGCATCATGATATTCGCCTTAGGAGTGATCTCCCGGGCGAACAGTGTGAGTGCCGAAATCATCAGCCCCGCCAAAATGGTCGGCGGATGAATGACCGTGCGCTCGGCGCAGGGAAGCTGAGCTCCCTGCTCGTCTGAAATCAGCCACGCTTCGTATGCTGAAATCGCGTCGTAATCCGACGGGTTGACCGTCAGGAGTTGCAGTTGTTCGCCGCCAATTCTCCCATCCATATACAACGGAATGAGATAGTTGTTTGCCGAGACTGCCTCCCAGATTGCCTTACGACTCACCATGGAGTCTACACCACTTATTACGATTCCGTCAAGTCCCGTTTCCGGGGTCACGAACTCGTAGTGGGGCGTAATGGAACACTCCGCCTCTTGCCTTTCGGCAAAACCGATGACGGCGTCCGCCTTTTTGAGGCCGACGTCGCTTCCACGGTATAGCAACTGCGCAGGGATGTTGTGTGGCTCGACCGCATCTTCATCCCAAATGTGGAGTTCACCATTGAATCCCAGCTTGAACAGTGGCGGCAGCAATGCGCTGCCAATTCCGCCGAGGCCGATCACATGGATCGGCCACGTGAAATCACTGGGATCGAAAATCCCCGTCTGATCACGATAATCAGCCTTCACTGTCATCCTCCCTCAGAATCTCTCCATCAAGAACGATCATGGCAGGTACGGAATCAGCCCGAACGGGCTTGTCCCGGAAGTATCCAGGCATTCGCACCTTCTGTGAAATCTCAGCCTTAGCCCGACGCGCCATCTCATCCTCAAGAGGAGCAATGACGCGCACTTCGAGCGGTGCCCACAGCCGGAACGGCGCGAACACGTCAAGACGAGCTTCGAACTGTCCGTACTTATTGGCCACCAGGCTTAGCATCCAATCACCCGGATACCGGTCAATGTTGCTGGTATCCGTACCCGAGAAGTACGCCGACATGCGCACGTGACTATGCCACTGGAAGCGCATCCGCCCAGTGTCTTCCCCACGCATCATCATGTCGGTCATGTGGTTGGCGATAGTCAACTCCGAAACATCCACGCTTGCAGCTGTCGCTGTCTGCTCGAGGATGAACACGTCATCGAGTTCGAAATCGAGCAGCCCCCTACGGGTGACATAGCCGAAGCCATTTACCTCTACGGGGCAAGCGTGAACATAAGAAAACATCTTCTGCCACACAGAGAGTGGCACCGTGAGCACCGGAGTACCCATCAGACCAGGCTGCATGTGACTACGAGTTCCTGTAGACATATTAGACCGTCACTTCTTTCGTTTTCTTGAGCTGATTGAACGCGTGCGGAATGTCACTGCGATTATCCTCGTTGACCGACTGCATGCAGTGTACGGCCAACTGAATCGCTTCGTAATACTGTCCTCTCTCGATATAGCTATCAATCTCATTGCGCCTTCCACCGAAGCAGAAACCACCGTGATGCAGATAGTCAGGGTAATGACCGCGACCGTACCTAGCGCGCCACGAATCACTAACGCCGCTGCGAATCTCCTTCGAGTGCAGCTCACGATCACCCGCGCTGAACCAGATACGCCACGTACCGCCATCATACTGCTTACGCTTATGTTCGATGACGGCATCGACCTCGATAACAATCGAATCGTTCACCAGTCCGATGCTTGATACACCGGAAAGAGCGAGAATCCGATCGAATTCTTGTTCGACGTCTGTGGTATTAATACCCGATTCGCTATTTTTGCGAGCCTCGATCGCGTGAGTAATTTTCTTTAGCTCAGCCTTGTCAGACGAAAGCTTGCGCTGCAGCTCCTGGATAGTTTGCCCCGCTGAGCGGAGATTTCTTTCTGTCCGTTCGACTTGCATATTCAAGTCTTCTCGACGACCGACGAGCTGGTTGTTGCTCTTCTGCGTACGGATCGCAATGTACTTACGACGTGCAGCTTGCGGTGCATCGACAGACCCGATAGACCCGATCATGCTTTGCGTGACCGGCTGGTAGGCCGGTTCGCGACGCGACGGAGCAGTCATGTACTGCGCCATGCGCCGATCGCGATTCGGGAAGAAACCATAGGTGTCTTCTAGGTCGTCATCGTCATCGACGCCTTCATTGAATATGTGCCGCTCACGGCCATGAATGTTATTTCTTTGAAGACGACGTCGCTCTGCCATTTCTTGCTGCTGAAGCCGATGTTCCTGTTCGATTCGCTGACGCATAGCTTCGCGTTCAATCTCTTCAGACTGATCGTTCAACTTCGCAATGAACAGTCGTACGACGCTCACCGCGTAAAAGGCGAATCCGACGGGCAGTGTGACTAAAACCAACAGATACGGCCACGGCTTCCGCCACGGTAGATCCATCAGATAATAGGTACGAGCCCTCTCTGTAGTTGTCTGCTGAAAACCGAAAAACACGATCGCAGAAAAAGCCAGGAAATATAGTGCCAATACCACCGGCCCATACGTACTAACCCAGTACCAGAAACCCTTCACTTCGTACGTGACGTTCGGCACTTCGCCGGTTTCACGCACGCGCTCAAGTTCATCAATGACGTTACTCGAGATTGAGTCTGTCGTTATGTCATTGATGCTGGTCTGGAAGTCGGTCGCCTGCAGTGCAAGCAATGATGCCGCTAGCTGCTGGCGTTCATCCGACGTAGCGACCTGCTCGAATGTCTGCGTAATCTCCGTTTTTGCCGTAGACGCAGTATCGTGCAAGGCCATGGCATTCACACTTGTGAAAAACAAAAGTAATACAAATGTGACACCGGCGACAACCCAGAAAATCCATAAGGCATCTGCCACACAGTCAACTACTCGACTGAATAGATCGTTTCGTTCTTGCCGTGTCCTCAATTGAGGCATTTGATTCACCACCAATCTAGTGTGCTATTAAAAAACAAAACCGAAAGTCTCTTTCGATTTCTGCTATCATAATACCATTTTATGCAAATATTGCAACTTTTTAGACCCTCGTAGGCCTAGCTTGCCGCTACATTAACCGTTTAGCGGCTTCGTACAATACCATAGCCGAGTTTTTCCAACTGAAACGTGCCGCCTGTTCTTGGCCAGCTAGTGCGACAGAACGACGAAAATCCTCTTCTTCCAACCGTCCGACGGCGGCCGCAAACCCGTCGGCATTATCTGCGTCAAAGTACAGTGCACCACTACCAGCTACCTCGTGCAATACCGGCAAATCACTGCAGACTACTGGTACGCCTAGCCGTTGGGCTTCAGTTATTGGCAGCCCAAACCCTTCTTCTTTCGTCGCCGTCGCCAAACAGTGTGCAGAGGCAAGTAATGTAATGTATTCATCATCACTTACCCCATTATGAAATACGATTGATTCAGCGTTGCTTGCAAGGGATTGCAGTTCCGCCTGCCGATCTGGTGTTATTTTACTCAGCAAGTGCAACGTATAGTCAGAAGGCAGGATATTCATACCGCGCACCAATGTTTCGACATTTTTATACGGCATAAAGGAACCCATATAAATGATATTTTTTGTCATAGCTGCAGGCGTCGTACTGACCGCAGTATCACTTGGCGCGTTATATACAACCGTAATACGACGGTCTGTCAGGTGAAAATCCTGAATATACTTTTTTGACGTCTCGCTTACTGTTACGACATGATCTGCCTTGTTTAGGAGAAGTCGCTGTGGCCAACGAGCCATATGAAATAATCGCCAAACCAAGCGCACATACCAAGCTAAACTATGCGGTGGCGTTGGGTGTTTGTAATAAATAATATCTTGAAGCGTTAAAATCAGCTTGTACTTACGGCCCCAAAAACCCATTACCTGCAGTGGACTAAACACGACGTCCGCACCAAATCGATTAAGCCGGCGAGCCAAAAATACCTCTCGCCACGAAATAGGATTATTGACGACAAGAAAATCAACGCCAGCAGGTAACATCATACGCTGTTGTTCGTCATGAATTAGCACCGTAACGGGTAATGCATTTTCGACAAACCCACGTACCAATCCGGCTGTATACCGGCTAATGCCATCATGATAATCAGTCCGCACCCAGCGGCCGTCAATAATAAGTTTCATTACCCCATAGTATAGCATCTCGCTTTTTTGGTACGACTTGCTATACTACTAATTATCATGCGCATAACCACATTGAACCTCTGGGGATATACCGGATGGGCTTACCGAAAAGACAATGTTATTAAGTTTTTAAAAGAGTGCGACAGCGACGTCATACTTCTGCAGGAAAACGTACTTAAAACGGAGCTATCACCAGATAGCCAGGTAACTTCGCTAGCCGAAGAGCTTGGGATTCCTTATCGAATCCAAACACTGACGCGACTCCTACCAACCGCCGAGCATATTCCATTCCGCGAGGGCCTCGGCATATTAAGCAAGCACCCAATCATTTCTAGCGAAGCAATCGCCTCGAAAAAAGACCCGAGAGACTCCAGCGACCGCATCATTCAACTAGCCGACATTCAGACACCCGATGGTATCCTGAAGGTAGCTAATGTCCACCTCTCTATAACCGATGAAATTGATTTTGCCACACCCCAGCTTAAAGAACTCGTTACTATCCTGAAGACACGCGGCGAAGAGCGAGTAGTTGGTGGAGATTTTAATATTCATAAGGATATAGGCATCGAAAACTTTACATCCCTATGGGAGCCGGAGTACAAGCTAGTCTCGACGGAGAATCTTATTACCTACCCGCCAACCAACGAACGTATCGATTATTTCCTTCTCCCGAAAAGCTACAAACTCGTCAAAGAAACCCTTTCACCGGACGGCTTGTCTGACCACCGTGCTATCACGATTGATTTCAGTCGATAAATAGGCTCGTCATTAAAAGACCGCTTTGCTATACTAGTGACTAGAAATGTGTTTCTCGCACACGCCCGAACTGTATCGGTAATGCCAGGGCCTATACGCTGGCACACCGATACGACTTATTTTATGAACGAACAACTTACCCCCCTCGGCACCCGGCTTCTTCAGCTTCTTGAAACACAAGAAGCTCATCGACAGTATCGTAAAAATGAACAGCAACAGGACATGTTTCATGTGCCGAATACCGGGCATATCGTTTCGTCACTATACGAACAACTCCGTAACGCTTCGGAATACACCGAGGAACATCTTCTACTTCAACGCGCAATTCGTCGATTTTTTACTCGCACGATTTCATTCATCGATACTACATCTCCAAAAAGTCTCGCCGAAGAACTCATCATCGAACTAACGCTCGCAGAATATATAAGCAACGACAGTATTGCGACCGACAAGGTAGAGCAAATCAATGAACTGATCGCATCGCTCTTTACGGCCTATTGGCGAATTACTGCGCAGCCAAACCCACCACGACAAGAAGTTGCTAAGCAATGGGTTCTCGATCTACTTGCCGTGCGAACAGAGCAAATTCTTTATCCGTCCATCACGATGATCTCATTCCTAAACTTTGCCTTCGCGTACTACTCGCAGCATATTACCGTAGCCAAACACATTCAACCGCACGAGCATATAGACGAAACTTCCTACGATACGATGCTCTATATCGGTATTCACAAGGCTCTATTAAAGTCCGACCCTGCAATTATTCGAAGCATGCTGCTCGATCTTCATGGTACATCAGCCGAATCAGCCGACCAAATGATCGCCATCAACTCGGCTTTTGACACCTTGATTGCCCTAAAAACAACCGATCGTATTGTTCGAATCATTAACCGCAATGGCGCTCAGCTTCGTATCCTACGCCAGACATTTTTCAGCACGAACAGTACAGCCAAGGCGTCCATTCTATCGAACCGCAAACAAGTCGGCACTATTGTTCGTCAAACCATTGAAGATCAGTACCGCGATACAAAAAACACATTGCAACGCGGCATTATACGAAGTATCATCTTCCTGCTGCTAACCAAAGCATTCATTGGGTTGGCGATTGAGATTCCATACGACCTCGCCGTCTACAACCATATCGCTTGGATTCCGCTTGTCATTAACCTCTTCTTCCCTGCACTCTTCATTGCGTTCACTACCCTCACTCTCGCCATGCCAGGCGAAGCCAACACGGCGAAAATCGTCCAGACGATTGACGCCATGCTCTATCAGGACGAAAAACCAGCCAACGCAGCACTCCTTCGCACATTCGAGCGCGCGCGCCATTCGCGAGCCTTTACAATCACCTATGCCATTTTGTTCATTGCTGTTATCGGCGCTGTCGTTCACGGGCTCCTACTGCTCGACTTCAATGTCGTACAAATCCTTATCTTCATCATCTTCCTTTCGACTGCCGCCTTTCTTGGCTATCGATTATCCCTACAGGTCAAAGAACTTGAAATGGTGTCAAGCGAGGCAAGTATCCTTAGTTTGCTACGTGATTTTCTTTACACGCCTTTCATCTTTATCGGTCACCAAATATCATACAGATATGCAAAAATTAATCTTGTCGCACGGCTGCTCGACAATGCAATTGAACTGCCGCTAAAAACAACGCTTCGCCTTGTTCGACAATGGACAAATTTCTTGTCAAACAAAAAAGACGAGATTCTATAGCTCGTCTTTTTCTTCAACTAGTCGCCTAATTGCTGTTCGCTATAACCCGATTTTCCGAGAGCCCAGTTACGAATCACCAGACCATAATTGCGATTGCCACTTTCTATTTCATCACGCGTCACGAGTGCATACTCGTCAATTTCAGACTCTTGCAACGACACCTGCGACAGCTGGTAGGCGTGCAGTGGTGCCGAGAATACAAATTGGTAACTATCGAACAAGCTGCTGCGCCGCCCCACCACGGCAACAAACGTCACGTCAGCTGGGTCAATCACCAGTCCCACCTCTTCTTTGGTCTCTCGGATAGCGGCGGCGAGCGGCATCTCTCCTTTATCGATAATGCCACCAGGTAACGACCAGTGCTTTTTGTAATTCGCCTTAACGATTAACAGACGTCCCGTTTCATCTTCGAGGTACATGGCAGCACTGGACGGCCGGCGATCAAGTGTCCTGAGCCATAGGCGCGTTTTTAGCGACGGCTTAATCGGTGAATCGTTTGGCGTATCAGTCATTATTTTGCAAACTCAATCGCGCGCGTCTCGCGAATTACATTTACCTTGATTGTCCCAGGGTACTGCATCGTACTTTCAATTTTAATAGCGATATCACGAGCCATCTTAATAGCCGAAAGGTCGTCGACCGATTTTGGACTAACAATGACACGAACTTCACGGCCGGCAGAAATAGCAAAGGCTTTATCAACGCCGTCAAAACTCGTTGCGACATTCTCTAGCTCACGCATACGTTCAGCAAAATTCTCGGCGCTGATATTTCGTGCACCAGGGCGAGCAGCACTCACCGCGTCGACTACTCTTACGACGAGAGCCTCTGGGGTTGTCGCCTCAATATCATCGTGGTGTGCCTCTATTGCGTGCACAATTTCATCTGTCATGCCATATTTTCGCGCGAGCTCGGCGCCAATATGGTGATGCTTGCCTTCTATCTTGTGCGTCACCGCCTTGCCGACATCATGAAGCAGTGTGGCAATTTTCGTCACACGAACGTTCGCACCGATCTCTTCTGCTATCATACCGGCCATGTGTGCCATTTCCGTACTATGCAGCAGTACGTTCTGACCGTAACTGGTACGATATTTTAATTCGCCAAGCAATCGCAACATTTCTTTTGGAATGCCCACAACGCCAACCTCACGAGCTGCATCTTCTCCGGCGCGCATAACATCTTTTTCAATTTGCTTGGTCGCTTTATCAACAACCTCTTCAATACGACCCGGATGAATACGACCGTCCTTCATAAGCATCTCAAGCGTAAGGCGAGCTACCTGCCGACGAATAGGATCAAAGCTACTGAGTACGATCATACCCGGCGTATCATCTACCAAGATATCCACTCCGGTGGCTCGCTGAAGTGCCTGGATATTACGTCCTTCTTTGCCAATAATACGACCCTTCATCTCATCGTCAGTCAATTTAATCGCAGTTACTGTTCGCTCGGCCGTCACATCGCTACTCATGCGTTCCATGGCAGA
>JALRDG010000079.1 GCA_023257055.1 Candidatus Saccharimonadia bacterium
TCATGAGCCAAAAGAATGCTCGGACCGCGGTCGTTTGTTGCTTCATCCATTCCTGCCAAGCGTCATATCTAACCTGAAGATTATCTAAAAGCCCTTGCGCCCACATAAACTCCGTCGCAAGGATCGTTAGCCCGAAAAAGATAATTAGCCAACCCGGGCCAGGAGACGGAATTAATATGATGCCGATCAGAACCACCAACCCACCCAAAATTCCCACGAATACCTTCTTCACTTGCCGTCGAAGTGCTGTCATGTATCTATTATATACCTATTTTATCTCTGGATATTTGCCGGGGCTATTTCTGCAATATTCTGTCCATGTGTCTTCGGTTGGCATGGCTATTTCCTCAACATAATGACCGCCAAGAAAGCCGCCTTTTTTATACAACTTCGTGCGCCGGACCGCTTCGATCTGCTCCATTGACAGCCCGTAGGTCTCAGCAAGGTCACAAAACACCTGATATACGTCCGCCAGCTCCTCAGTTACCGCATCAGAAGCGACATCCGATATAGGTATTTCATCGGCTTCTTCGTGCAGCTTCTGTATAAGTGCATGCTTTAGATCGACACCCTGAAGCGTCCTAGCGTGTACGGTGTGCCCCTCTACGACATGCCAACCAGGAATATTATCGCGTACTAATTTGTCATACCGAAATCGTGGCATACACTACTGCCCTATCAAATTAAGCAATTCCTGCTCGGTAATGATTTTCGTGCCATACTTTTCGGCTTTAGAGAGCTTACTTGCACCAACCTTACCGCCAGCAACAAGATAGGTCGTATCCTTACCAACGCTCGACTGGAATGTGCCACCTTGGGCGCGGATTTTTTCAGCGGCCTCATCTCGACTCATAGATTCGAGACTACCCGTAACAACAAAGTTCTTTCCAGCCAGTCCGCCGGTTTTCTTTTGATACTGCGGATCAACCCCAAGCTTCCTAAACTTGGCGAGCAGCGCAATATTATCATCGTCGGCAAACCATGCGGCAACACTTTCCGCCACCACTTCACCTATGCCATCTACCGCGCGAAGTTGATCGATCGTCGCATACGTTAAACGCTCGAGCGATTCAAAAGCCGCCACTAAATCGATCGCCGTTTGCGTTCCAACATGCCGTATACCAAGCCCGTAAACGAAGCGCTCAAGCGGCGGGCGAGACTTTGCTGCAATCGCGTCCACCAGTTTTTGGGCGGAAATTTCACCAAATCGATCGAGCTGCAATAACTGACTTTTCGTTAGCGTATAGATATCCGCCAGATCCTTAACCAGGCCGGCATCGACCAGTGCGACAACGTTCTTCTCACCGAGCGTATCAATGTCTAGCGCACCCTTCGAGGCAAAATGCTCCAGCGCACGCTTTAGTAAAAGCGGACCGGTCATGCCTTTTACGCGATATACCGCTTCGCCAGAGGGGCGGATAAACTCCATTTCCGGGTACTGTTTTTTGAGTTCTTGTTCGTAATCAAAGGCCGTTGATTGTTTCGGTCGCAATTCTTTGACTACGCTCTCGACTTGCGGAATAATATCTCCTGCCTTGAAAATAATCACCGTGTCACCGACGCGCACATCTTTTCGAGCAATTTCATCAGCATTATGCAAACTGGCATGCTGCACGGTCGTACCAGCCACGACAACCGGGTCGAACACTGCCACTGGCGTCGCTGCACCGGTGCGTCCAATTGATATAACGATATCTCGCACGATCGTTGTCGCTTGCTCGGCCGCATATTTGTATGCTACAGCGGCGCGAGGCTGCTTACCAACCACACCTAACTTAGAAAACTGTTCGCGGTCATTTACTTTGATTACGAGCCCATCGGTATTAAACGGCAAGTCGTGACGCTTCTTGTCCCAATCGTACACAAAATTCATAACGTCCGTCAAAGTAGTAAAGACACGAGCCTCCTGATTCCGGCGCAAGCCAAGCGCACTAATGGCTTGGTAAGCGAACATATTTGTCGGCACTTCGCTCGGCGTATCACGCAGTAGGTCGTAGCCGACAAATGTCAGCGGGCGTTGGGCGACGAGCTTTGGATCAAACTGGCGAATCGTGCCAGCAGCAAGATTGCGCGGGTTGGCAAACGCTGGTTTTCCAGCTGCTTGCTGGGAACGGTTCAGTGCTTCGAAATCTTTTTTAAGCATGACGATTTCCCCCCGAATTTCCGTTCTGCCGTCCAGAAACTGAGTATAGCCTTTTGTCTCACGCAAGCGGAGCGGCACATTTTGGATCGTACGCACATTATTCGTCACATCCTCACCAACAAAACTGTCCCCGCGCGTTACCGCACGCACCAATAAGCCGTCTTCGTAAATCAGTGAACAGGCTAAGCCGTCCATCTTAATGTCGGCGAAAAATTCATGCTTTGCCCCGGGCAATACCTTATCCATTCGGGTTATCCAAGCTCGCACTTCTTCAATATCAAACACATCGTTCAAACTCAGCATGCGCGAGCTATGTCGAACTTTTTCAAAGCCACTTTTCAGTTCGTTGCCAACACGCTGAGTTGGACTGTCTGGTGTAATTAACTCTGGATATGCAACCTCAAGCGATTTTAGCTCTCCAAACAGGCTGTCATACACAGCATCTTCGACTGACGGTGCATCTAGTACATGGTATTCGTAGCTATATTGATTGATAAGCTTACGCAGTTCCTCAATTCGGCTACTAGCGATATCTTTAGGCGGGATCGGCATTGTCGTCGACTACCTTTCGATACAATAAATACACATAGCTCGCCATCCAAATAACAGCTAGCACTCCTAAGAGTGATGAGAGAAACGGAATAAGTGGAATGTGTTCGAGAAATACAACTTTACCCTTCAGGAATTCATACGCTAGAATCGCCGGAATCAGCACAAGAGCCCAGCCAACGGCAACCGTCAGGAACATCCATAAGAACCGCAGTAAAATACGAACACGTCGCCCAACCACAATATCACCACTTAAACGAAGCGCTTGCATAGGGTACATATTCGGCAGCGTAATGACCACTAGTGCAATAATTGTGGTCGTCGCCCAGTACAATGAAAGAACGCAAATGAGCAACGCGGCCGAGAAAAACAGCATCAAGGCGACTGTGTTCTGCAGTATCCCAGATGCGCTTGCTGCAGCATAGGCTATCACGGCAATAAAGAGCGGCAACAATTGGATAACGAGCAATGCCAAAAGAAGCATCGTCGCTAAAATAGGTGCGCCCGACGAATACAATCCATCTCGCAGACGAACTGGTTTTTTCGCCAGGAAATTACGAAGTAGCCAGACAGTCGTCAGCCATGTCATTCCGGCAAAAAGAATACCGAAAATTTGTTGGGCAGCACCCTGGGGCGACTCGACATTACCGCCACCTAAGCTACTGGTAATTGTTCCAGAAAAAATAGCCCCAGCCTGCGCGAGCGCACCCAGGTCTGCTTCCGTGCCGGCCGTACGAATCGCATCTGCCAAGTCGCTGTAGGTATCTTGCGAACTCATACTAACGAATAAGATCGAACAGACTAGATATACGAGCGCCAGCATCGCAAAGGTTTTTCCATGACGCCACAATACACGAGCGACATACACCGTAAAGGCAAAGTATCCCGGCAACTCCAAGGATCGTGCATAGTCGCGTCGGCGCGTCATACGAAAACTGCGATGTGGGCGCCTGGCAAGAAACGCTGCGTGCCTGGCACGTGCGGACGACAATGCCGCTGACAGCTTTTTTGCAGGCGTAGCCTTCACAGCGTTCTCATGTTTCGCCATATTAGAATTTTCCTATTGAACCACGAAGCCGTTCGATACGCTTTTCAAGCGGAGGGTGGCTACTAAACAGTCGGCTGAAGAAACCAGACGACAATGGATTACTAAGGAATAGATTTGCCGTAGAG
>JALRDG010000099.1 GCA_023257055.1 Candidatus Saccharimonadia bacterium
ATAGCCATTTATGGTTATAAAGTATAGTACACACCCGTTGACGCTACGGGTAGCTACTTACCGCCTTAGGAAAGGTCTATCATGTCGAATCGCTCGACCGAACGAGAGACAGTTTTTTCCGGCCCACTCCGCGAAGAACAGGTAACGCCAGGTCTACCTTACTACCGCTACGAAACGCAGAACGGCCTCCTCTACTCGGGCTACTTCACCTCCGTACCACAAGGAGGAGAACAAGAAAAGTACGTTACTGTACAGGAGGGTCGCCTAAAAGGACTTCAACCGGTTGTCGTCTGGCGCAATGTCTATTCACTTTCAGAAATAGGCGTCGCGTCTAGCAATTGGACCCGGTATGACCAGTCGCTGATTTTTTCGCCCGTCTATCCTAGCCAGATGAACGCTTTTCTGGACTGGCTAGAGTACCGCGCTCATAGCGGCGATATGCATGCCTTGATGTGGGATGTCATTATTCGACCTCTTTGGGAGCTTGAAGAAGAGGCAGATGCGGCCATACAAAAACAGCAGGCGTCAGTAAAAAATAACCCGTGGAGTAACATCCACGAAGACCTGGAGCTCTAAGAAGGAGTAGCAAAAAGGGCGGCAATGCATTTTCGCATTGCCGCCCACTTTCATGCAATGATCAGTTAATCGCTGATGCCGCGGCCAATATCAGAGACCAGTTCAACTAGTCGGTTACTGTAGCCCCATTCGTTGTCGTACCAAACGGCAATTTTAATCAAATTACCACCTACAACCTTCGTCAATAGAAGGTCAACGACGCCAGAGTGGCTGTTGCCGATATAATCACTGGAAACCAGCGGCTCTTCGCTGACACCTAAGATACCTTGGAAATACGGCTCGCTAGCAGCTTTCTTAAATGCATTGTTGACATCTTCCACTGTAACGTCGCGCGACAGCAGTGCTGTAACGTCACTAATTGAAACAACAGGAGTTGGTACGCGAATTGAAAGCCCGTCGAACTTCCCTTCAAGTTGTGGCAATGTTTTTGTAACGGCAATGGCGGCGCCTGTGCTCGTTGGCACCATATTCTCAGCAGCATTTCGACCTTCGCGAAGGTCTTTCTTCGGTGCGTCCTGCAGCGCCTGGCTCGCCGTATAGCTGTGTACGGTCGTAAGAAGAGATTTCTCAACGCCGAACTCAGCATCCAGTACCGCCATGACGGCTGCCAGCGAGTTAGTTGTACAGCTTGCATTGCTGACAACCTTTGTAGCACCGCCGATTTTGTCGTCGTTCGCACCAAGGACAATCGTATCAACACCTTCACTTTTTGTTGGTCCACTAATGACAACGCGCTTTGCACCAGCTTCAATGTGCTTACTCGCCCCTTCTTTATCTGTAAAAAATCCAGTCGATTCAATAACAACGTCGACCGTCATATCACCCCATGGCAACAAGGCCGGGTCGCGCTCCGCCAGAACGCGGATCGTTTTGCCATCGACAATGATATTCTGGTCATCATGACTCACCTCGTGCCCGTACGTACCGTAGTTACTGTCGTGCTTCAGGAGGTATGCTAACGTTTTTGTATCAGTAAGGTCATTAATAGCTACGATTTCTAGGTCGCTACGCTCAAAAGCGATCTTAAACGCATTTCGACCGATTCGCCCGAAACCATTAATTGCTATTCGTGTTTGACTCATGTGTTCCTCTTTCTAAGTGTTACCATTAGCGTCTTCCTACATTATAAAACGTACGGTCAATATAGCCAAAACATTGACATAATTAGGTTTAAGAAGTATAGTTTATATACTTATTCGCACCTTCGAAAAGGAGTTACTACAATGAAGGGTCAGCTCGCCTGGCTTCCCGAGCCCATGAGGCTACTACTGCTAAAGACTCTTGCCAGAAAGGCTCAACGCGAGCTTCTTACCGAGCGCACTAATCTTGAACTGTTTCTTCGACACCATTCCACGAGTCGTCTCATGGAACAGAATGTTCCTGAAAAGCGCGCCACCGAGGCCGTACAGCTACTACATGTCGCCGTCACATTTTACACGAGCGCACATATCAGCCTGAACAGGCTCCTCGGAACGACCGACATTCACGACGCGGCTAGGCATAGTACTACATCGAGGCATTATGCTCAAAAGGGTGCCGAGGCAATAAACGAAGCGCGAGAGACGCTTTCGTGCTTTGGCGTTACCGTATAGTACACATTCTAGTAGATTCCATCGCCTGCAGTACCCGAGGTTCGATTGTTGCATTGCAGCGACAGACAACCCTGGTACTGCAGGTATTTTTTATTCCCGACAAGTGTTCTATACTAGATTAACCATGAAAAAGCATGAACTGTTAGCGCACGCCAAGCCTCATTACGAGGAAGACCGATTGCTCGAACTCGAGAGCGCGATTGATTATGCCACGGAGAAACACAGCGGGCAAAAAAGAAAAAGCGGTGAACCTTACATTATTCATCCGCTATCTGTTGCCGACATCCTTATTGATTGGGGTATGGATATCGACACGGTTCTTGCTGGCGTTCTTCATGATACAGTTGAAGACACCGAAGCAACGCTCGCTGAAATTGAGAATTTATTCGGCCGTGATGTCGCCTTCCTCGTAGACGGCGTAACCAAAGTCTCGCAGGCGCGTGCGGGCATGCGCGATCTCGCAAGCTACCTACCGCAAACCAAAGACAATCTCTCCAAGCTGCTCATTGCCGTCGGTCAAGACGTGCGGGTTATTATCATCAAGCTTGCCGACCGGCTGCATAACATGCAAACACTGCAACACATGAAACCAGAAAAGCAGGTGAAGATATCACGCGAATCACTCGAGGTATTTGCCCCGATGGCTGACCGTATCGGCATGGGCCGCGTTCGCGTGCAGCTAGAAGAACTCGCTTTTAGTTATCTCGACCCGAAAGAATATCGGCGTCTCGAAAACCTCATGCGTCAACGTCTCGGCAAAAGCACCAGAAAACTTGGTATCGTACGAACGGAAGTTGAAAAGTCCCTTAAGGATCAAGGCATCAAGGCAGAAATAAACGGCCGCGTTAAAAGTATCTACAGCTTGCATCGAAAAATGAAGAAAGTTGACGGCAACATTGATGATATTTATGATCTTATGGCACTTCGTATTATCGTAGAGTCGAAAGAAGATTGCTATCGCGTACTTGGTTTGTTGCATACGATCTACCAGCCGATGATCGCTCGTATTAAAGATTACATTTCTATTCCAAAACCTAATGGATATCAAAGTCTACACACGACCGTCATCACGCCGAGCAAGCAGATTGTAGAGTTTCAAATCCGTACGTACGAAATGCACGAGTTTGCCGAGCGAGGACTCGCGGCAAGCTTCCATTATAACGAACAGAAATCGTCCAAGGACTACACTAAACACAAAGGAAGCGCCACGTTACCGTCACACCTACAATGGATCAGCCAGCTGCAGGAAATTGCTGACCGTCTCACGACCGGAGAAGAAATCCCGCAAGAGCAGCTCAATATCGATCTATTCGGTAACCGTATTTTTGTTTATTCGCCAAAGGGCGATCTCTACAATCTCCCCGAAGGCGCCTTGCCGCTCGATTTCGCATACCTCGTACATAGCGACATCGGCTTGCACGCATACGGCTTTAAGGTAAACGGCAGCATCCACGCCTTTGACAAGCCGCTCGAAAATGGCGACGTCGTCGAAGTGATTACACGTAAACTTCCCCAAGCAAAACGCACATGGCTCAGCCTTACTAAGACCACCCATGCACGTAACAAGCTACGTTCCCAACTGAAGCGACTTGGTATGCTCGAATCCATGACCCACGCCGCCGCAATTATTCGCGACAAAGCCACGCGGCAAAAACCCAATCAAAAATAGCTGCCGAGGTACTCAGGCAGCTATTTTTATAAAGACTGATTTTAGCGATTATTCCAACGATCAATAGATTCGTGGATCACCGCTTTCGCTTCGTCGATATCACCCCAGCTTTCAACGGTCGTTGTGCCTGGTTTCTTTAAATCTTTGTAGTGATTGAAGTGGAATTCGATCTGTTTGATAAGCTGCGCAGGCAAGTCTTGTAGCGACTGAATAGCATTACCCGTATTTCGATCGTCGGCAGGAACTACCACTACTTTGTCGTCAACTTCGCCGTCGTCAACAAATTTCATGACGCCAATAACGCGCGCTTCAAGGAAAATACCTGTCGTAAGCGGCTGATCTGTAATAATTAACGCATCCAGCTCGTCACCATCTTCATCAAGCGTTTGTGGGATGAAACCGTAGTTAGTTGGTTTTGCGAAGGCAATCGGTTCAACACGATCAAGCTGCATGACAGCTAGGTCACGATTCCATTCAATCTTGTGATTAGAACCGGCCGGAATCTCTACAACGACATTGATGACGCCGCCATCAACATCACCAGGTGTCAGAATTTTATTGAAATCTGCCATATGTTCTCCTTATTTACTTCTTATTATTGTATCAGATACTACTAATGCGAGCCGTATCTTCAAGATACTCGCGGATACTTAGCGCAGCCGTGGCACCCTCGCCAACCGCACTGGCAATTTGCATAGTCGCGCCGCTCCGAACGTCCCCGCTAGCAAATACACCTGGCAGGTTTGTCTCTAGTCGTGCATCCGTTTTTATCAGTCGCTGCTCATCCAGCTCGATACCGCTACCCTCTAGAAATGCGGTGTTTGGCTTCAGGCCGACGAACACGAATACACCGTCTGTCGTAAATACTGTCGGTTCCCCTTGTACGGTCGCCTTTACGGCGGTCACCTTTCCATCTACAGCAACGATTTCATCAGTAGTCGTTCCAAGGTGGACGGTAATTTTTCCATTTTCGACATATTCTTGCAGGTCTTTTTGCAGAACCTCGCTCGCCTTGACGGTACTGCGCACCAACAAATCAATGTGTGTCGCAAAGCGCGTTAAGAAAATTGCTTCTTGGATAGCTGAATTACCGCCGCCAATTACGACGAGCTTCTTCTCTCGGTAAAACGCACCGTCACAAGTTGCACAGTAGTGTACACCTCGGCCATAAAACTCCGCTTCACCCGGCACGCCTATTTTATTGTAATCACTACCGGTCGCAATCAGGACAGTCTTGGCGCGTACCTCCTGCGTACCGTCAATCACTAAGACTTTTTCATCACCATCTACACGCAAGCTGTTCACTTCACCAAATTCAATTTTTG
>JALRDG010000117.1 GCA_023257055.1 Candidatus Saccharimonadia bacterium
TCGTATCGTCGCTGGATGGCAACGTCGCATCAATTTATCGACAGGCGGCGGCCACTCGGTTTGAACAGGAACTGTACCGTAAAATTGACCAAAAGGGCTATTTGTCAAAGCGGCAGATTGGGCAGCTGTTTACGCAGCACATGGCGGCCTATATGGGGCCGTGTGTCAATCTTGATGCAGGTGCCGATGTTGGCTGGGTGCACTGGACGCATTTTCGGCTAGGGTTTTATAACTATAGTTACACGTTCGCGCAATTGGTGAGCATAGCGCTACAGGGCAAGGTAGACGCCGACCCGGCGTACATCAGCGAGTTCCAACGAATGCTTGAGACAGGCAGTTCATTGCCGACTCCTGACCTGCTGCGTTCGCTCGGTCTTGATATCGAAGACGGATCGGTCTGGAATGCCGGTCTCGACAAGATGGAGCGGCAGTTGCACGAAGCTACTGAGCTTGCCACTAAGCTCGGTAAAATCTAACATTACATATCCCTACTACAACGGGCGACCCCATAAGGTCGCCCGTTTTCACGTGCCGACACGCCCCAGCTGACGTCGTACAGGCTCCTTTTGAAAGATAACGCTTATGCTAAAATGAGAACACATGACGTACAAAAACAAACTAACCGGCTTCACGATTGTCGAGCTTCTTATTGTTATCGTGGTGATCGGTATCTTAGCGGCCATTTCGATCGTGGCATTTAGTGGTGTGCGGCAACGAGCGAATGAATCGGCGGCCGTTGCGGAGCTTTCGTCGCTGACGAAGCAGTTTGATATGTTTAGAGTGACCGAGGGGTATTACCCGTCACGTACGGTCAATAATGGTGCGGATATGCGGATATCCTGCAGATATTGCAATCTTCTAGTTTATACCAGGCAACTAGACAGCAACCGGACGGTACGATTAAGAAACGATTTGCTTTTTGTACCCCTGACGGAAATACCGAAAGGTCTGTGATTGTAGTTGTCGAGCCAATTTTAAAGGGTGACAGTACCGATTACGGGAAATATACGTATGCTATCGGCGAAACAGGTGCCGCGAAGAAGGTGCAGTTACAGGAGGTTGTAGTTGGAGGTTATGGGTCGAATCTGTGTATTGCCGGCGTAGGTGATGGTCGGACAATATGGACAACAACCTGGGGTATTCAGTCACATCAGTTGCCACTGTAGGTTGCCCGAGCTATCGGCTTGCATAAGTAAAATTTCTCTGTTACAATAGTGAGCGATATGGTACAAGTAACACGTAAAGACGAACGCGAAGCGAACGAAAACATCATTCGTCGTTTCAACCGCAAGGTTCTACAGAGCGGTGTGCTCGCAGAGGCCAAGGCTTCGATGCGATTCAGCAAGCCACTTTCTAAGACTGAGCGCCGCCAAAAGGCAATCATCCGCAAGGAGCGAAAAGCAGATAAGCTGGCGAAAGCTCGCCTGGGACTCCGCTAATCTATGGCTCTGAAAGAGCTAATCTCAAACGATATGAAAACCGCTCTCTTGAGCGGTAATCGTTTTGAGGGGGATACGTTGCGCAACCTAAAAGCAGCCATTCTTAATGAAGAAGTCGCCCAAAACAAGCGCGACACCGGCCTGACAGACGCTGAAATCGAAGTCATTATCGCCCGTGAAGTAAAAAAGCGCCGTGAAAGCATTACGCTATACGAAGCAAACGACCGTCCAGAGCTGGCGCAGGCGGAAAAAGACGAAGTAGCTATACTTGAAAAATATTTACCTGAACAGATGAGCGAAGCCGATCTTGGCAAAATTATTGACGCAAAAATCGCCGAACTTGGCGCAACCGGCCCGCAGGCAATGGGGCAAGTAATTGGCGCGGTCAAAAAAGAAGTCGGCAACGCTGCC
>JALRDG010000063.1 GCA_023257055.1 Candidatus Saccharimonadia bacterium
GGCAAGAGCAGCGGAGGAAACTTTAAGAACGACCCTGCCCGCGCAAGCGAAGCCGGCAAGACGGGTGCAGCAGCCCAATCTACCGCAGCAAAAGCAAAAGGCGGCCAGAACAGCCACCGAAACTAGTCTCTCTACTTACGCTCACCCTTTTTCAGTTACCCGGCTCTCCGGGTAACTTTTTATATTCGATCAGGATAGAAGTTGCTTCTTCTTAGCCTCGAACTCTTCCTCGGTTATGATACCTTTTTCCTTAAGTTCTGCAAATTTCGCCAACTCATCAGCCGAGCTATGGCGAGGAGCAGCGGTCGCTACACCCTGCATACCACGCCGCTCCTGCGCACGCGATTCAATCTTGGCTTTGATTTCCGCCGGCCGGTCGATGCCGTAAAATACGATACCTTGAATATCATTCCCTGTAAAAATTCGCAGCTGACCGGTATGAAATAATCGGTCAAGCAGTCCAAGTTGAATCTCTACTGTCGTAATTTTATCGTAGGGAACTTGCTTATGAACCACATTGAGCCAACCCTTACGTAAATCGACACCATTTTCTCCTAGTGTAATATACGAAAATTTATACCAGAGTAGCGCAGCGATAACAATCGGGACGCCGATAACCATAAAACAGAGGATACCGCCAATTACCAGCCACGTATAAAATAACGATTTATTTGGTCGATACACCTCATTGCGCACCTGCTCCTGCTGATTATGCTCCATTGCGGCCTCCATATTCGTTCATCTAGCTTTATGTATGAGTATAGTAGCGAACGAGTACTAATACAACGCATGTCACGTCGTATGTTGATCGTGCCAAAAGCCGAACCTTTTCAGTAAAGATGACAACGCCGTCTTGCATTATAAGTACCACATATAATCCTGTGCCTCTGCTATTTTGCTAAAATGCATCATCTAAAAATTACCCCTGTTATTATTCTTAGTTTTCCACAACATATCCACAGTAGGTATATCTGTCTATAAACATGTCAGGCGACGTGCTTTAATTGACCGTAAGTCTTATTAGCTAGGGGGGTGCATGATCAGTATCAGTTCGTACGTACAGAAATATAAATTTAGCGTGTCACTATTGGCATTAGCAGTCGTAAGCGTTTTTGGCTTCTCTGCCGATACAGTCAATGCTCAGGTGGCATCGGCAAAATTAAAGCCGACCGAATCAACCAGCGTCATTCGTACTAGCGATACAAAAAAAGCACGCGCCCTTCTAAAGCAGCACGCCCTGCGCGAAGTTAGTTTCAATAAACTGCCAAACGGCGATGCGCTCATTGTCGTCGATACAGCTGCAAGTGACGCAAAACTAAAGAGCATTAAGCAGAGCATGAAATCTGATTCTGTTTTTAGCGTCGCGACCAATCATACATACCGACCAACGGCAGCGCCGAACGACCCTCTTTACATGGACGGATCGCAGTGGAATCTTGCAAAGACCGAAGCAGAGGCTGGCTGGGACATTACTTCCGGCTCAAGTGACACAACGATTGCCGTGATTGATAGTGGTGTACTTTCAAACCAATCATGGGCCAACTCACCAGATTGTTCACCTGAACAGCCATGTACATTAGCGGACTTTCCGGCAGAAAAAATGTGGAGCAATACTGGCGAAAAAGGCCTGACGACACTGGAAGGCGCCGCGCCAAACTGTACAAGTCGCAGCTTACCGCTCGACAAATCATGCAACAATCGCGACGATGACAATAACGGCTACATTGATGACCACCAAGGCTGGGACTTCATGGGCGGCTGGCGTGGTAACGGCGGCGTATGTCCAAATTACACCGACGGCAATGCCTATAATGACCCAACATACATTGGCTACGTTGCTGCCGACAATGACCCTCAGCCATATGCCTGCGACAGCCCAAATTATCCGAATCAGCTCAACATGCATCACTATAACGGTAGCTGTACGATGTTCGAGAGCGCATGTTACACCAATCACGGTACCGCAGCAGCTTCACTTGCTGGCTCAGCAACGAACAATAGCGCACTCGTAGCCGGTGTCAACTGGAACGCAAAAATTATGCCATTGCGCGCCATGGATGCCTACGGCTGGACTGATTCAGCACATATTACAGCAGCAGTTGAATACGCGACTGCCATGAAAGCAGACGCTGTCAATGTGAGCCTGGCCGTCTTTACAAATGGATCATGCACCGTCATCGACTCAACACTCGAAACTGCCCTTAGTAAGGCGCATGCTGCTGGTACAGTGGTGGTTGCAGCAGCTGGTAACGGTGGTAGCCAAGGTGTCTGCTACCCAGCAAAATCGAAATATGCCATTGCTGTTGGCGCATCTGATCAAAACGACGCTCGCGCTAGTTTCTCAACCTATGGTCCAGAGCTAGACGTCATTGCTCCTGGTGTGAATCTTGCGGCTGCGATTTCACCTTCGAAATCAAGCAACAACTACCGTAATTACAGCCTCACAGCCTACGGCACCTCATTCGCCACCCCTCAGGTTACCGGCCTTGCCGCCCTTGTACGCAGTCTTGATCCTACCCTGACCACCGAAGAAGTAAAGGCGGCAATTCAGCGTGGTGCGACCAAGGTATCAGCCATGAATGGAAATGTCTTTACTAACGAACACGGGTACGGACGCATGAACATCCGCGGCACTCTGGCAATCGACCGCACTACCCTCAGTACTCCGCAGTACTTTAATCTGGCAGCACCACGCGACTTAAAGCTCAGTGGCCCAACGCAAAAAACTGACCTACTGACTGGCCAAAAAGTTGGTGCAACCTTTAGTCGTAACCAAGTATTCTTCTTTAATCAGGAAGCCTACATCGACGGCGTTCAGTATCTCCGCACAAAAACCGACAGCGACGCTGGTTATCACCTCGGATTCCCTTACACAGTCTTACGTGAAACAACCCGTACAAAATAAGTACACATAAAGACTATTCTTCCATATAAATAGATCCCGACTGGGATCTATTTATATTTAGTAACGTACGACATACTAATAAAAAGGACCACCTCACATGAGGTGGTCAGTAATGCTTCCTGGTGAACTGGATATACATGTATCCAGTTCACCAGGAAGTTTGGCTATGACGCCTGTGGAGGCTGCGGCTGCTGATCGCCCGTCGTCGTCTTCTTCCGCTTCTTCATGACGCGGAAAATCGCATACGCCAGTGCAGCCAACAGAAGAATCACCAGGATCGTAACGAGAACCACGGTCACGACACTAGTACTCTCTTCGGGCTGCTGTAGAGTACCGCTGCCGGTATCTGCCCCACGAGGAGCACTTCCGTCGGTCACCGCAGAGCCGCTCGTCGGGTCATTAGCCACAGGGGCCTGACCCTCCGGAAGCTCGACACCATTCCGCCTATTATTCCGATGTTCTGGTCATTTCGTGCCATGGTGGGCTTGGGCTTTTTATTGTTGGCATTGTTTACGATTAGTCTTTGGTCAACTGTCAAAGGCAACTTTATCCAAAAGCCTTGGCTGTTACGTTGGGCATTATTGATGCTGCCTGCGCCTTGGCTCGCTGCTGAATT
>JALRDG010000003.1 GCA_023257055.1 Candidatus Saccharimonadia bacterium
CATCTGCGCCACTGCGGCGGAACTGGTAGGTGAACTCGGCTTCAATTTCATATTCATATTTAAATTCCGCAAGCCGATCGTGCACATCCGTAAAAACCGCTGCCGTCTGCTTGATTGCCCGCTTAATCGCAACTATTTCGGCAGGTGATTTAATTGCCCTGAGGCGCGCAATGTGCCGGCGGCAATCCTGCACCTGACTACATACCCCCCTCACCTTTTTCCATAGATCTTTTTGCGCTGGGTTTTTCACGAAATGATAATACGCATCGTGCGGATCAGGTCCAAGGCTATACGCAAGCGGATGCGATTTAATCAACTGTCGTAATCGCTCATCGCCCTCGCTATCGCTAAGTACCGCATCGACGCCAGTAGTTTTGATGATGTCGTCAGGCGTCAATTGCCCATCAAACACTTCTCTCGTTTCGTCGCGCGGCGGAGCAACAAGGTACGCTTTTTTCTTGGCGCTATCGATAATCAGCCACCAGTCGGGAGCAGACAGCCCAGTTAACCACCAAAAGTTTGATTCCTGCCGAAAGGCATACGCCGCATCGCCACTGGCCTGCATTTCCCGGTTCCCCGCTAACACGATGAGACTTGAAGGCAGCGCGTCAATTAATTTTTGACGGTTAGCTGTAAAAAATTCCGCCCCTATCGGCATATCATTTCCCATTTCCGCTACTATATCACGCTTCATTTTGCTTCGGCAAATACCGTCTGATGATTGACGCTTTCGAAGGACCGATTGCCGCTACTAGCTCTTCGTCCGATGCAGCCGCAAGTGCCCGCACACTACCAAACGTTTTCATAAGTTTACGGCGTGAGGTCGGCCCAATGCCAGGAATTTCTTCCAGCATACTTGCGGTCTGCTTCGCCCGCTTCAGGGTGGTATGGTAACTAACCGCAAACCGATGTGATTCGTCTCGGATACGTTGCAATAGCTTAATAATGTGCGTCGAATGCGGCAAATTAATTAACGTGAATGTTTCGCTACTTCGCATGTATCCCCCAAGCTGCTCAAGCTTTTCGTGATTAACCGCCACGAGCGAATGCTCATGCTCAATAACAATTTGTTCTTCACGCTTTGCAAGACCAATCATTGGGATCGTATCGTAATTACTTACACGGCGCGCCTTTAGAGCCGCATCAAGCTGTCCCTTACCGCCATCAATTAAGAATAGGTCGGGCTTTCCCCATGCGGTCATGTTTTTTTCGCTCATACGGCGCGTAATTGTCTCGTTCATATTGTAGAAGTCGTTGTTATGCTCGAGCCGCGTTTTAAACTTTCGGTACTGCGCACGGTCGCTTACGCCATTTGTAAATACCACCATACTTGCCACCACATTCGTACCGCCCATGTGCGAAATGTCATACCCCTCGATACGGCGTGGAGTTTTCGGAAGATTAAGCAACTCGCGTAAATCTGAAAGTGCCGCGTCCTTACTGATCTGCAAGAACTCCTTATCACCAAACATAATTCGTCGCTTTAGTTCTTGTAAATTCAGCAAGCGATTCCGATATAAGGCGGCCTTCTCAAAATCGTGCATACTGGCGGCTGTTTTCATATCTTTTTCGAGTTCACGAAGCAATGCCACGCGGTCGCCCTTTAAATACCGAATAAGTTTTCGCAGTTCCGTTTTATAATCGCTACTATTTACGTCAAGCGCCGGACTAAGACCCAGATGGACGTCGAGGTCGGGCCGGTCAGAGGTACGTGGTCGCGTAAGATACGGGAAGGTTTTTCTCAGATATCGCAGGGCCTTTTTGACAGCCAATCCGTTATAGTATGGCCCGTAGTAGTCGGCTGCATCGTCAGCCGGATTGCGAGTAAAGGTGACCGTCGGAAAATCCGACTTCATATCAATGCGAACAAACGTTTGCGATTTGTCGTCACGCAGCAAAATATTGTAGCGTGGCATATAGCGCTTGACCATCTCGCTTTCAAGAAACAGCGCGTCAACTTCACTTTCCGTCTCTACCCAGTCGGTATCATGAATTTCCGCTACCAGCGCACGTGTTTTAGCATCCATATCACGTGATTTCTGGAAATACTGCCGCACTCGATTCTTTAGAACCGCCGCCTTGCCAACATAAATAATCTCACCGGCTTTATCCTTATGGAAATATACCCCCGGCGTGCGAGGCAATGTCTTTAGTTTAGCTTCAAGCGCATCTGTCATATCGTCTCTTTTTAGTATAGCGGACTATCGCGAGACAATCACGTGAATACACTTAAATATAATTGTTGACAATAAGTAAATAATGTATAATAAAAAATAGTATCACCGGATACTTACCACCTATGTCGTACCTTTAGAAAGAGAGTCACTGATGAATGCGCAATTGCCGCAGCGTCCCGGCTTCTGGGAGCGCTATTTCGGCCTGGATGCCAATACGTCATCACAGCAGATTGAAGACGAGAAAAACACCTATCGCTACTACGGCAACCTCCTTGAGGAGATCGCGAAAGCATCGCCGTGGTACGGCGAAACGACCGCCGTTTTTGGCGGGAAGGGTGGCGTTGGCAAGACCTTGACCGCGGCCGCCCTGGCGGAGTGCGATCATCTTGCGACGCAGCTCGATACCGCAATTGCCGATTTCAACAAGGCGCTCCGCACCCTGCCGGATCGCCTGCGAATTAAGCTGAATAACGATCTACTGACGATCGCCGATATGGCGGAGAATTTGAAACTCCTGCTGCAGGTTCGCAAGAACAAGCTACTGAAGCAGGCGAATCAGGATGTGAACGGACCGACCAGTGTCAATCCGGAAGATCTGAACAACTTCTTCCTTCATGCGGCGCACTTCAAGCAGTTGGTGCACTTCGCGAAGAGTCGTCTTATGCTGATTCCTCACGGGATGACGTCCAACCGACACTTCGATATTCGCACTATCATGGCCGTCTGCATGCTGATCAAGCGCAATGTCCATTCGCTGTTCATCGATACCGGCAACGAGCCGTTCGACGTGTTCAACGAAGCAGCCATGCGTTTTGCCGACAAGCGATACTTCGTATGCCTCGCAACGGATAACGCCACGGTCAAGACCATGCTCGACACCATGCGAGCCTACTTCGACCGCGGTTATCAGAATGCTGTCCGACAGGCGCTCATCTGCTACTCGCAGACGATTGGCTCCGACACTCATATGACGCTGTTCGAAGTGATGCTGGAGTGTGTCGACGGCGACGAAGCCGTCCTGAAGGATCTCGGCATTGAACGCGAGAGCCTGAAGGAGAAGATTTATCTTCTGCCGAAGAACCGTAAGCTCGGCGGCGATCGGACCAGTTCGTTCGACCCGTTTAGCTTCAGCCCGCTGAAGCGCAATTCCATCGACAAGAACGATGAGTTCGTTGGCATTGAGTTCGCCATTGCAACCGCGCAATTCCGACTGGCACTGCTTCGGCAGCCGAAACTGACGGCCGAACAGCGCAAGGAGGACGTCGAGCGGGCCAACCAGGCGATCCACGAATTCAACATGGAGCGTGCCGGCGACAGCGAAATCGAATCAACGATCGACATCGATCTCGACGAACTGTTCGCAGAGCTGGTCATTCTCCCTAATGTCATGAAAGATGCGCCCGTCGCGGCCATCGAACAGTGACCCTATCTCAAATACGCTCGCAGGAGTGCGTACAAACTCCTGCATCCCCCTGGACATGACATTGTCGGTCCAGGGGGTTTCTCATGCCATTTACATTTGCACTTTACGCTTCGTTGATAGACTTCCAGAGCGTCTTAGCCGTCTGGATACGTTCGGTGTCATTTCGTAGGTATGGCTTTACGTAGTTAGCTGCCGCCGCCACGGTCGCATCACTTAAGCTTGCCTTTTCAGCACTTCGTGCAGCTTTGTCGATACGCTTTGCAGCCGCCCAGCTGTTTCCTTTGAGGTCTTCTGTGATAAATGTCATTTGAGCGGTAATGTCATTCACATCAAGTCCGCGTTCAGCGGCATACGCATACCAGCGATCTTTCAGTGCGCTTTTCCGAAATACAAATCCCTCAACTTCTTCGGCTTGCGCATTGTCTTTTTGCGTATCATATATAAGATTACCGACAATCGCCGTCACCGCAAAGGGGTGAAGATCGGTATGCTTGGTCAGGTGATCCACGGCATACGTTGCTTTTTCTGCCATTCGGTCACGTTCAACAACCGGCTGAGATTCAATATTATTCAATGCCTGTGCGGCAAAAAACTCCTCGTCAATCGCGTCTCGAACTGTTCGTCCCGACATATCTTGATAGTTTGTCTGCGGAAGAATTTCAATTGACGAAGACTGAACGCTCATACCCTTCTCACGCTTGAAGTTATTCAGCTCTTCGTTAAAGGCATTTGCCGCACGGGTCGCTTCCGAGATACGGCGATCCATGTGTGCATAGTTAGGATTTGGTCGCTCATAGTATACACGTACGTAATCAACGAGGTCGTCACGGCTCACGCCGCGAGCATATGCATCCATAATTTGAACCTTAGCATTTGATTCAGCTGTATTAAGCTCATGAATAACGAATTTACATTGCGCCTCAAGCGTAAATGGATCCAAGCCCTGACCCTGCGCCCATCCGACAAGAACCGCCCAACGTTCGGTATTTGTCCATTGTGCAATACCCATGCCTGGTCCGCCACCTTCTTGGACTTTTCCTGGATCAAGCCCAGGTGATTCAACTTGAAAATTACCAACGAATGCCGCAGCAACACGTGGTGGCAAGTCCCCATACTCAATCAAGCATCTCATAACATATCCAATGTTATGCCACTCACCTCCGCGCTTCATCAAACGGTCTGATGCGGCAATACCGAGCTGCTCTTCACTCAGTTCAGGTGCAGCTGGACGCTCAGCTGGAGCCGGAGCTGGACGAGGTGGCGCTGGTGCTGGCGGCTGAGCAGGAATGAACTGTGGCTCAGACGGTCGCTCTGGTTGCGCTGGCTCGGCAGGCTGCTCAGGCGCCAGTGATGGAGGGAGTTCAAATCCAGGCAGCGCTCCAAGAGCCGGCTCCACAGCGGGCTCTTCAGGTGTCTGTGTCGGATCAATATCACGCGAGTCATCGGTATCTGGTGCTTCTGGCATAAGACTTGGTGCAATTGCATCAAACCCAGGCAGGACGCCCGTTGATGATTGTTCAGGCGCAACTTCTTCGTCAACTCTTTGACTTTGTGCAGCCGACGAATCCTCGGCAGTATTAGCATCTGGCGCCTCAGGAGCAAGCGACGGTGCCATAGGAACGTCAATGCCAGGTAGCAACCCTTGCGGGGTGACGATAATACTTGAACTTTCAGATGATTCCGGGTACTCGAATGACACCGGTGAGACTCGTGGCATTTCAGACAAATCAGGCAACGGAACCTCTGCAGCTACAGAGGGGGGTACTGCCCAAGTCATCGACGCCGCCCCCAGCAAGCCAATTGCTGCCGCGCGAGGGCGATTAATTCCCATAATTGCTTCACGGAAGTTACGTTTTGATACCTCAGGTTTTATATCAATAACTTCAGCTATATCTTCTTCTGTAGCATACGCAAAGGAATCGAGGAATGAGCTAACTGCATCATGACTAAATTCGATTTCTGTCCGATACCGCTCCAATGATTGCGCAAATTGCCGTTTGTACTCATCCACGGCGACTGCTTTGGATTTTTCGGCATTGGTCAATGTCAATGTCTTTATTTTATGTCGCGAGCCTAGGCCAATAAACCTAGCCAAGTCCGTATAGTTCATTGCCAACTGTCTGGTGTCTTCAAGTGCATCGGAAGAGACTTCTGGCCTTCGTCGGTCATTAACATACCGCTGATGCTGTTCTAACGCGGCCATGATCGCACCACCGACGGCAATACGGGTCTCATTATTATTGAGACCCTCAAGATCGGTAGCGTCCTCTATGATCGCTTCCATCTGCTCTGGCGTCACTGCCGCTTCAAGCCTTTCGTACACAGCATCAAGGTGATAGAAGTCTATTCGCTCCTGATCCACTTTTGATCTACGCTCTAACCGCTCGCTATACATCACATCCCCCTACCTGATATTTTTACCCGTTCGCCTCGTTTGTCGTGGCACCGATGCCGTCTGTAAGAAGTCACCGATTGCACGATGTCGATCTGAAGCAGGTGCTGGCTGCCGTTCTTGCGTAACTACTGGCATTGCACTTGTATCATCTTCTCGCACAAGACGAAGTCGAGGAGATTCCGTGTCTGTGTCAGTCTGTGGTGTTGCGACTTCACTACGCCGAAAGTCGCCCTCAGGAGCTACACCTACCCGCCCAACGATTCGCATGGCAAGACTACCAAAACGCACCGCAGCTTCTCGCTCGTATTCGATGGCTTCGTTGCAATCCGCTATCACTTCGTCGTTGCTCGCGATAGCCCCCTTTAACTGATCGACACGTTGAAGAATTTGGTCAAGCTCTTCTTGCATTGTTTCATTTTTTTCAATCAGCTCCTGACGTTGCAGTTCTAAAGCAGTAATAGCCCTAGAGCTCGTCATATCATGCTGTCGAACGTACCCCTCTAATGAATTTGCATACTCATGCTGAGTTTCTCTGCCGCGATCTCGTTCTGTCATATACCCTCCCGTTACTTTATCGTGATTTCTAATGTTTCGCCTTCGCCTGGTACGACTGGGTTGTGTGGAGCAGTTTTGCCGTCTGCTGTCGGAATTTGTCGAGCCAACCAGCCGCGATCGTCTGTAATGTCGCCTTGACCAATAACTCGTATAGTACCGAGCTCTCCGACCGTCTGAATATCAAGGCTTTCGCCTTCCTTCATATTCTTCTCAGCCTCTTCAGTAACTCGCGCCTCAGCCTGCTCTACAAGCTTTTCGCGAATTATATTAATGTACTCACCCGACAGTTCCTCTTCGCTCTCACTTTCCGGCTGCACGATTGCGTTGACTGCCGCCGTTAGTCCTTCGTAAGCGAGGTTCTCGTGTGTCGCGTCGTCATTCAAGCTTTCCTTCAGATTCTTGGCAACTTCTTTCATCAACTCGGGCGTATATTTGTCCTGTTCATCTGCTGGCTTATCTTTGTCGGCATTCGCAATCGTGTCAGTTAAGACCTTTTCGCCCTCCGACGTAATAGTATCTGTCAGATAAAATTCATCTTCTGGCTGCTCAAGGACGCTAATTTGCCCTTCTAACTTACCAAGATCCAATGTCACACGGTGTGTCTTCGTATCTTTATCGTATTCCTCGGTAACGGCAGCTTCCTGATCTGTGGCATACACATCGGCGTATAGTGTTGCGTCTTCAATTTGCACCTTACTTAGGTCGGCATGAGTATCTTCAGTTGCGGCACTAATTTCACGCTCCCCCGTTGCAGCATTCTCATTGTACGGCAAGTACATCTCAAGTGGTTCGCCGGTCGTCGGATCCTCTGCCGTGTAGTAATATACATCAACTGGCAAGCTGGCCGTTGCTAGTTCGAACGCGGTGTCGGATCGGCCCTTTTCGTCAAATCCTTGTCCGACAGCCGAGGCACTTGCAACTTCCTTGTCGCCGTACGTAGCTGCCGCCGTGACGCCACCTACCGCAGCCAGTGCCACGGCACTAATAATTGTCGCGCGTCGGCTCAGCGGCCACCTCAAGCGACCCTTCTGCTCAGGCTCATAAACTCGACTACCAAGATGTACCGCTGGATTAGCTCCCCGTGAACTACCCTTCTCTTCTCTTCGAAGTGCGCGAAAACTTATCGTTTCCGTGTCGGGCGCTGGCTGCTCACGCAACACCGTGCCTCGACGTGGAGTAGCTGTTTCGCTAGTGGCGGCTGCCTGTCGTGCGTTTGCGGGCGCTCGACGCACAACTGGCTGAACGCCCGTGCCGTGATATTCACGAATTCGCCGAATACGCTCCTCTTCTTCCTGTTCGGCGCGCAATCGTTCTGCCTCGGCCGCTTCACGAGCTATTCGCTGACGCTCGTTATCTTCCTTCTGGCGCAAGATTTCACCACCCTTGCTCAGAACCTGGTCAGCAGCACGTATTTCGTTCTCCAACCGAGCCACTCGTGACTGGGCGGCACGTAAGTCTTTTTCGAGCTCTGGTATATGCGTATTTACCAGCTCTGCTTGACTCTCGACCTTTTGGCTTTTTTCGCTGTCAATGTTCTCTAAGTGCTCACGAAGAGCATACATTGGCATACCAAACATTTCTTGCACTTGTTCTTCAGTTGTTTTTTCGTTTTGTGCAAAACGCTCGCGACCGTTTTCCATATTTACTCCTTTTCACCTATCCAATTATCCACGACATCAACAACATGCTCGACTACTCCCACCTGCCTCGTACCATTCGTCACTTCGGACACTGTGTAACGGTCAACACTATAGCTCACTCCTAATGTAGCTACGGTCATACCAGCAGCACATACACCAATCTTCACTGCTAAGTTCGGACGACGACGCACTCGTTCCGGCTGAGCTCTTTCATACACACTACTGCCTTGAGGAACAGCTGCTATTTTGCGACGTGGCCGCTCCGGCATTTCTTCTGAAATTTCTACAATCTGTTGCGGCTCATTTTGTCGTTCAGTATGTAGCATATCCTCAGCAGGAGTTGCTACATATGCCGACATCACGTCATTGTTATTTAACCCATCAATAACATATTTTGCTTTTACCCACTCCGGAACACCATCTTCAAGTGTAAACATTCCGTCCGGCGTTTCAACGATATGCACCGTTCTATCGGCCATCTCAAGTGGATATGGCTTGATAACGCTTTTTTCTCCGTATTGACGGGTGAATTCGCTCATATTATTCCATTACCTCGCTTGAAGATATCGTGATATCTTCCGCTAGCTCGCACTCACCAACCTCGCCAGACATAATATTTACCTGGTCGCTTGCTTTCATCTTTACAAGATCGGATTGCAGTGTCTCGTTGAATGAATATTCAACTTTCGCATCGGGGTTTTCCGGCGTCTGTCCTCCGATATATACGTTCATGCTATAGTCTTCGATTTCAGGGAACATCGGCGCAATATCGTTCCGTTGCCCAGCAATAATATGTTCCTTGTATTTGTCTTCAATGGCAGGGGCGACAGTTGGTCCGCATTTTTTGGCGGCATCTACTTGAGCCTGCACGACAGCCATCTCAACCATTTTACTTTCGCGAGCATCTAAAATATATCCAAGTGCGCCGGGCAGTACGGCGTCTTTGAGGCGTGTATTTTCAATGAGCGTATCTAAAATCCCTTCCGGAATCATACCGGCAGTACCGCTAAACTTGTAATGGAACGTGCTATTTCCATCAGTATCTTTAGCTTCAAAATTCGCCTCGGTGTCAAGATAAATATCTTCTGCTGCGATATACGTGTCATATCGCCACTGACCCTCGGTATTATCGACGTCCGGCTTGCCGGTCGTGCGATCTTGGCAAAACTTCGCCGTCACCATAAGGTCAAGCTCCACCTGTCGTTTTCGATCAGGCTTGTCTTTGTCCCATGCTACCTCAACCTTAGTGCCCGTTACTAGGACGTCATGTGAGGTCATACACATCTGACTCAGTTCGAGATCTATATTCTGTACTTCAAGCCGGCCTGGCTGAAGACCTACTGGAACACCCTCTTCGTTCACGCCAAACTGTTCTTTTATGTGCTCCGCGCTTGCATGTAATCCCACAAACATACCCGGAACAAGCACCGCTACGGTTGCAGTTGCGCCAAGCCCTGCGTATGCCAGCCGGCTCTCGCGAAGTCGCTCGGTAAATCGAGGGCGTGTTTCGCCCCTAGAAAGATTCAACTGCTCATGTGAAGAATTTTTGCTCTGCACCGCGTTCTCCTCTTAAAGGTGTCGACGTATCGCTGACACCCTCTTTACCATTGGCTGACCATTTGAGCACCGTAAAAAGCGCTACATATGGTGCTGATCGGCTTTTAATAACACTAGAATACCACATCTAGCAGGTAACGACTAGTCTATATGTGATAATTCTAACAGAAAATAGAAAAAATACATCACTTACTTAAAGACTATTTGTACATAAATACTGCACCGAAGGAATTCGCTTGAATATGCTCGGCCTGATACTTCGTTTTATTGAACGTGTCGTTCGGATCAGAGTTCCAGGTTCCCTCTACGCGCGAGTACGGGTTATAGATTAAGAAGTTGCCGTCATGCGTAACTGCCCTAACCATCAAGAAGTGTGCGCCAGCTTGACCGGTTGGCACATATGGGTCGACACTATCGCCAGCCAGCATTACTATGCCGCCCTGACGGATAACTTCGCGGATCTGATCGACGCTTGGCGCGTAACCAACCGTTTCCGCACGAACACCATATTCACCAGCCAATCGAACGTTTGTGTCAAATGACGTACCGAACCCAGAGAACTCCCCCCATGCATTAACCTTATCAAGCATTGTCTTTGGAGTAACATTCTCGTGTCCGCCCAGCAAACGCACCACTTCCGCCATGTTTGTTGGTCCGCAGCCCAGCCTGCAGAATGCCATGCCTGCGTTCGTCATGTCGTCTCCCCATTCACCCATACATTGGTCGAATCCGGCGAATTGATCTAGTGAATACCCGTATGCGATTTGTGCGTCGACACCTTCACGACGCTGCTCTGGCGCACGAGGCTGCTCTTTGGGCGGTTTCGGTGCAGGCGGCTCAGGCCGTGGCTCTGCCGGAATAAATATCGGCTCCCTCGGCTCTTCTGGCGGAGCTGGCTGCACGGGCGGCTCGACTGGTTCTGGTGCAAGCGACGGCGGGAGGTCGAATCCAGGCAGTACGCCTGCGCCGTCTGGCTTTTCCGGTGTTCGTGCAGGATCGAGCTCAACCGCATCCTCTTCAGGTGGCGTCGGCGCCAAACTAGGAGCGACAGGCGCGTCAATGCCAGGCAGTACATTCGCAGGCTGCTCGGGAGCTTCCTCAGGAGCTTCTTCCGCCGGAGCTTCAGGTGTAGGTTGAGCCCGCTGTTCTGGCGCGACAGGCGCGAGAGACGGCGCAACAGGCGCGTCAATGCCGGGTAAGACTGATGATTCCGATGATGCAGGTATAACAGTCATGCCTTGCGGAGCTGCCGCCGCTGGCGTTACAAATGCGCTCAGTCCCGTAAATGCCACGGCTGCGCTTCCGATGACTACTTTCTTTGAAGGAATATACGATCGAGCGTGTTCATGTGTCGTGTTGATTTCAGACACTCGCCGTTCCTGCAGATCAAGGTCGTTCCTCGCAATTTCCACCACTCGCTCAACTACATCAGGTGCATTTGGCACACCAGTGTTAAGCGTTCGATCCTCGAACTTATCAATAATAGTACGCTTCAAAAGGTGTGGCTGAATATTTTTCTTAATGACACTCGTGCTCCACGGGTTTGCCGCCGCAACGTTCAGTTGTCCGAGCCGCATCGCAAGAATAACGTAATTATCCGCCACTTCCTGCAGGTCAAGATACTCTTCGTTAGCAAAAGATTTGCGCAATCCAGCATACCGCGCCTCTTCTTGCAGCACGACTGCTCGCTCTATCGCGTCCAGGATATAATCCGTCACTTCGCCAGGTGTACCTGAGACAGTCAGAATACTCTCATGTACTTTGGCATAATTATCGCCATCAGCAAAAGCTTCCTCAAGCTCTTGATAGATTTTGTCCAGATCATACCCATGCGAAGGTATACCATTCGCTTGTTCTACCTGATGTCGTCTCAGCAGTTCCATAGCACTCACTTATCCTATATCTAGCCAACTATTCTGCTGATATAGTACCACCAAAGCGAACAAAAAACAAAACCTTTGTAATCTATATTACGGAAAAAGATTACCGACTACGCGCCAGCTGCGGCACCAAGCTTTTTCGTATGTGCTTTTTGGCAACGCTCACTGTGAAATAATTTGCTCGGATCTTGTTTGCAATGAAGGCAAATAAGCACTAAGTCATTGCATTCCGCATGTGCACAGTTTTCGAAATTATTTGTCGGGCCTGCACAGTGAACGCATTTGCCAATCGTCTTAGCGTGATCAGAAAAGTCTACCGTCATACGCTCATCAAACACGCGCAAGCTACCTTCCCATAGGCCATCGTCCCCATAGGCTTCGCCGTATTTTACGATACCGCCATCAATCTGATAGACATCCGTAAAGCCACGCTTTTTCATCATAGCTGAAATGACTTCACAGCGGATACCGCCCGTGCAGTATGTAATAACTTTCTTATTCTTGATGTCGTCATACTTGTCACTTTCAAGCTCGTCGATAAAGTCACGTGACGTATTAGTATTTGGAACGATGGCGTTTTTAAATTTACCGATTTGCGCTTCGTGTGCGTTGCGGCCATCAAAGAATACGACGTCGTCGCCATATTTTTCGATCATCTCATGGACCTGGCGCGGCTTTAAATGCTGACCGCCACCAATAACGCCGTTCTCGTCGACAGCGAACTCGTCATCACTGTTCTTGAATCCGACCAGCTCACGGCGATGCTTAACACTCATACGAGGAAAATCTTCCCGCGACCCATCGCTCCACTTAAACACAATATCCTTAAAGGGCGCGTAGCTTTTCGTCGCCTTGACATACACCTTAAGGTCCTCCATTTCGCCGCCGACCGTGCCATTCAGTCCGTGCTGCGAGACAAGAATTCTCCCCTTAAGATTCAGGCTGTCGCAGAGAGTTTTTTGCCACAGCTTTACCGCCTCTGGGTCAGAGAGTGGCGTAAATTTATAATAGAGTAGAATTTTTTGCATCGTTATCTATTATACTATATAATTTATCTACTACTATGATCGGATAGCCGATCCTCTTGCTACGCCATGTTCTACTGAA